>NZ_JALLGN010000007.1:0-227736 GCF_023072605.1 Brevibacterium sp. R8603A2 | reverse complement strand
CAACCCGAGCTCTTTCGCGACCCGAGTAATCGAGCCGTTGGCAGTCGCGGGATCGGCCTGAGCGTGAATGACGAGCTCTACTGCACGAGCCCTGAGCTCGTCGGTGTACTTCACTGGCATGAGAGAAACTCCTTCTTCCAATCTCCCTGCCTCTATTATCCCCGGGGCGATTCACCACGGTGGTGGGGGAACTTACCACTTGACCCTCGTGGTCTTGTCCTTACGGCCCATCGGGCTCATTCTCTTCGCTCAACATCCGCAGTCGTCTTCTCCTGTCGGAAATCAGGATCACCGACTGAAGGAGAAGAGCCATGACGATCGTTGACGATGCGTCCGCCGTGAATAGCTTGGTGGCACCGAACCCTCCCGGTGAGGCGATCGCCGTGTCCTACCTGCGCGTCTCGACGAAGGAGCAGGCGGAGAAGGGCGGCACCGACGAGGGGTACTCGATCCCGGCCCAGCGCGAGGCGAACCAGCGCAAAGCGGAGCAGATGGGCGCCACGATCGTGGAAGAGTTCGTGGACGCAGGTGAGTCTGCCCGTAAGGCTGATCGGCCCGATCTGATGCGGATGATCAAGTACGTCGCTACGCACAAGGTCAACTACTGCATCGTTCGTAAGGTCGACCGTCTGGCGAGGAACCCGGCGAATGACGTCGCGATCCATCTGGCGCTGCGCGACGCGGGTGTGATGCTGGTGTCAGCGAGCGAGAACATCGATGAGACTCCGTCGGGGATGCTGCTGCACGGCATCATGTCCACGATCGCAGAGTTCTACTCGCGCAACCTGGCGACTGAGACAGTCAAGGGTTTGTCGCAGAAAGCTGCACGGGGCGGCACGATCGGCAAGGCTCCGTTGGGGTATCGCAACGTCGGGGTCCGTGATGAGAACGGGCGTGAGGTCCGTACCGTGGAGATCGATCCGGAACGGGCAAAGCTCGTGGCCTGGGCGTTCATGGTCTACGCCTCCGGGGAATGGACCACGAGCCAACTGCATGAGGAGCTGACCGCGCGGGGTCTGCGCACGCCCGCGACGCCACGGCGGCCGTCACGCCCGATCGGGAAGTCCTCGATCCAGCGGATGCTGACCAACCCGTACTACAAGGGCGATGTCCGCTATCAGGGCGTGACCTACAAGGGCACGCACGAGCCGTTGGTGCCACCGGAGGTTTGGTACCAGGTGCAGACGGTCTTGCAGTCGCACCGGACCGCAGCGGATGCTAGTCGTGTGCATGACCATTACCTGAAAGGCACCGTGTTCTGCGGGCAGTGCGGTTCGCGGCTGCTGGTATGCAACGCCAAGAGCAGCACCGGGAACATCTACCCGTACTTCGTCTGCGCCGACCGTCACGCCCGGCGCGGTGACTGCACCCGGCAGGCGATGCTCATCGAAGAGGTCGAGCGGCTGGTCGAGCGGCACTACGAGAAGGTGCAGATCAGTGCTGAGACTCGGCACGCCGTGGGGGCACATCTGCATGCCAAGTTCGACGCGCTCATGGCTTCGGAGTCGGACGCGCTGTCGGACCTGACGAAGGAACGGGCTCGGCTGGAGGAGGAGCAGGGCAAACTGCTTCAGGCACACTACGCCGGAGCGATCCCGCTGGACCTGTTGAAGAAGGAACAGGACCGCATCAGCGGCGGGCTGGAGACGATCAAGAACCGGATCGATGCCCACCACGACGAGTACGCCACGGCTCGCGACAACCTGGACGACTCGCTGAACCTGCTGGAGCACGCGGCCGACATCTACGCCCGCTGTGACGACGCGAACCGCCGACTGTGCAACCAAGCCTTCTTCACCAAGATCTACATCGAGGAAGAGGGAGAGGTCCGGGCCGGGTACGCCCGACCGTTCGACGCGCTGACCAGCCGCGAGGTCCAGGCAGATGCGCTGACCTGGGCGGACAACGCCCGGAACGAGAACGAGGTGCGAACCCCGCCCGAGGATGGCTCCTCGGGCGAAAGTTCACACCTCGCACATTTGGGGTGGCTAACGGGACTTGAACCCGCGACCCCCGCGACCACAACGCGGTGCTCTACCAGCTGAGCTATAGCCACCATCGCTGCCAGCAGGCAGCACCGACCATTCTAGGGCGATCGCAGGGCCGGGGCAAACCGAGTCCGGTGTGATGAATCCCGCATTCCGAGCACCCACCCTCGCCCGCCCCTCCCTCCTCGACCGCGCCCGCCCCGAGCCCGCACCTGACAGCAGCCGGAACGCCCGCTGACCCCAGCCTCGGCCGTTCCTCCACGGACGCTGAGGAACGCAACGATTGGGTCGCCGATGGGTAACTATTCGGACTCGGACGCGGTGATCCGGGGGCCGCGTTCGTATGCTGGTCTCCGTTGTCGTCGCCGCACGCCTTCCCATCTCCGAACCCGATCCGAGGTCACCCGTTCCATGCCCAGCGCCCAGGTGCACGTCTCCGCCGACAGATCAGCGGCAGTGACCGTGGATGGTGCCACCTCCCACCATCCCGACCTCGGCGCTGCCATGACCCGACTCACCGCGCTCGCCCGCGAGGGCGGGGCGCCGGTCACCCTCGAGATCCACGACGACGGCACCGTGCGCACGCTCCACATCGATCCGACCGGCCGCGTCGCGATGCAGGCCGCCCCGCTCACCCCTCCGCAATCGCTCGCCCCTCCGCAGCAGTCCGGGCCCCCGCAGCAGCCCATGGCCCCGGCATCCCCGCCGCACCCGGCCATGCCGACCGCGCCTCGACCCCGGACGGCCCCGCAGGCGGAAACCACCGAACCCACCGCGCCCGAGGCGCCGGCCCCCTCCGATCCCACCGCACCGCGCGGCAGCACGCCCGACGGCTACCCGATCGGCACCCCGTACTCCGGCCCGGCCGCCCCCGGGGGGAGCGCGCGCACCCGCCGCCGGGCCCAGCGCCAGGCCGACCGCCGGACCGCGGCGCAGTCCGCGCGCAGTGCGCCCACCCGCTCGAAGGCCCCCGACAGCGGGGCCGCTCGGCATCACCCCCGTCGGTCGCGGGTGCGCGGTCTCACCGCACCGACGATCGTTCTCGCGGTCATGCTCGTCGTCGCTCTCGGCGCCTATTTCCTGCCCCGGATCATCGGCTCCCCCGACGGGCTGACCCCGCAGAGCATCCCGGCCGGCAGCACGAACACCTCGGAGGACTCGCTCGCCCTCGAGGACGGCCGGACCCCGGTCCCCGGTTTCGCCGCCCAGCCGACGTGGGAGTCCGAGGTGCCGGCGACCGCCTCGGTCACGGCGACGGGCCGCGGCGTGCTCGTCGTCGACGGCAACGCCCTCGCCGTCCTCGACCCGGAAACCGGCGAGTCCCGGTACACGGAGGACATCGACGCGCCGATCAGCTTCGCGGTCGACACCGTCATCGATGGCGAGCGCGCGCTCGTGTGGCGCACCGGAGACCGCGCCCAGGCCCTGTTCGACGGCGAGACCGCCCCGATCGAGTACACGATCCCGGACGACGCCCGCATCTCCTCGGCCGGCACGAGCGTGCTCATCAAGGAGGGCAACTCCCTGTCGACCTTCACCCGCGACGGCCTCACCGCGATCCCCACCCCGGACCCGGGGTACACACCGATGGCGCTCGACGGCACCGCGCTCATCAGCGCGGAGTTCTCCGGCACGGTGACCACGACGGACGTCGACACCGCCGAGAGCTCCGAGATCCTCCTCGAGAGCCCGTCCGACGACCTGCAGATCTTCCGCTGGGTGACCGCCGGGCACGGCAAGATCGTGTCGCTGTGGGGCGAACCGGGCGCGAGCGCGACGAGCGGCCACCGGATCCAGCTCGTCGTCCACTCCGCCGCGGACGGTCGCATCTTCTCCACCGTGTCGACCACGACCAACGCGGTGGGCGAGGCGAACTGGGTGCGCGGGCAGGGATACCGCCTGGCCGTCATCGGCCCCTACCTCTTCACCGTCGACGGCGGGCTGCTCGTGCGCAACGGCGCGGCCCACCACCTGCGGATGGCCGAGCCGCGCGGGGAGATCGTACCCTCCTCGATCGACGACACCCGCTACCTCGTCCACGGCAACACCGCGTGGCGCTCGGACGCGAACCTCCTCGCCGTCACTGACTCCGGATCCCACGCGATCGTCCGCGCCGGGCAGGACCGCGTCGTCGGCTACCCCTCCCAGTGACGCCGGCGGGGGCGCTCTCCCGGTGACGCCTGGGCTGGCGCGCGGCACGGCGTCCGCAGCGCCTCCGGAGGACGTCCGCCGCGTGCGACCGGCACCGGATCGGTCCCGCGCATGCATCCGAGCACGAATTGCGGTCGTTGTGTAACCATCGCTTTCGTCTTCTACGCGCGGTAGTCGTTACGATGATCACAGGAGCGTCACGGCCATCCCCCGCACGGTCACCATCCGAGCGAGCGCCGGTCACGACGAT
The DNA here is from genome assembly GCF_023072605.1 of Brevibacterium sp. R8603A2. Lineage (NCBI taxonomy): Bacteria > Bacillati > Actinomycetota > Actinomycetes > Micrococcales > Brevibacteriaceae > Brevibacterium > Brevibacterium sp. R8603A2. The sequence continues at coordinate 223,347 of NZ_JALLGN010000007.1, read as the reverse complement.
CCCGGGCCACACCCGGAACTCCTCCACTCGATGTCGACCCCGAGGAACGCTCGTGCGCCCCACGCCGATGATCGGCCGCACCGCCGCCGCCGTGGGCGTCGCTGTGCTCATCGCCGGCGGTTCCGCGATCGGGGCGGCAGCCGTTCCGACGGCCGGGCCCGCACCCGCTCCCCCGGCATCCGAGTCCGACACCGCACCCGAGGCGCCCGTTGCCGCTCCCGAGGCACCCGCCGCCGAGGCGCCCGCCCCCTCACCGCGGCCCACGAACGTTCCGGGCCCCGCCGCGATCCCGACGGAACCGGCGCCGGAGGCTCCGCAGCAGGAATCCCCGCAGGACGTTCCGCAGGACAGCGGCACCGATGCCGAGGCGCCCGCTGAGGACCCGGAGATCGGCCCGAGCGAACCGGGCTCGGACCCGAGCGATGACCCCGGCCTGAGGCCGGTCGATCCGACCGCAGATCCGACACCGGAACCGACCGCAGATCCGACGCCGGGCCCGACCGCGGCACCGGAGCCGACGGATACGCCGACGTCCGGGCCGACGCCCGACCCCAGTCCGACGGAGACCGCGTCCCCGACACCGGGCCCCACTCCCACGGACACCTCTTCTCCGTCGGCGACGCCGGCGCCCACGCCGACCCCGACTCCCACGGGCGACCCGGAGAACCCCGGCGATGGTGGAACCGATCCGGATGAGGGGACTCCGAGCGGCACCCCCACCCCGGAGCCCACCCCGGCTCCGAGCTCCCCTGAGCCCGAACCGACCCCGGAACCCACCCCGACTCCGAGCTCCCCTGAGCCCGAACCGATCCCGGATGACCCGGGGCGTGACGATTCCGGACCGCGCGACGACTCCGATGACCCCGACGACAGCGGTGACGAGCCGGCCGACCCCGAGTCCGACGACTCCGGTTCGGGAGCGGACGACCGCGGTTCCGGATCCGGCGACCGGCGACCGCGGACGAACGATCCGGTGACCGGCAGCGGCGGTTCCTCGGGCACCGAGGTCCCCAACAGGGCCGGCACCGACTGGGCTCCGCAGGCGGGGAACTCGGGCCAGGCGCTGAACGAGGACTACTCCGACCCGGTGCCGCAGGCTCCGGGTTCCCAGGACGACCAGGACGTCATCAGCGACGGGACCGACGACGCGACCCCTGATCCCGACACCGACTCCGATATCGATGCCGCCGGTGACGCCACCGGGTTCGGCTTCAGCTGGCCGCTCGCAGCGCTCATCGCCATCGGCCTGCTGTGCCTGGCCTTCATCGCCTTCGTCATCGGCCGTCGCGGCTCCGACGAGCACTGAAGCCCCCGCGGCCCCGACCGAACCACCCCGAACCGGACTGCCGTCGAGGCTTCACCGGGCTGACGCGCCCCCGCCTCCGGGCCGCACACCTGGGCATCGCGCAGGTAGCCGGGCACATGAGAAAGCGCCCGCCCCGGGGCATCAGACCTGGACGGACGCTTTCGGTGGTACACCCCCCGGGACTCGAACCCGGAACCCACTGATTAAGAGTCAGTTGCTCTACCAATTGAGCTAGAGGTGCGCAACGAGTCACCACTATACACTCACTCCGAGGCCGACGAGAACTCGAATCCGCGGAATCCGGAGAATGTGGCACGTTTCACTCCGGGCACCGGATCAGAGGTAGAGCCCGGTCGATTCGTCGCCGACCTGCTGTCCGATCGCGTGGACGTCGCGCTCCCGCAGGAGCGTGTACGCACTGCCCTCGAACTCGACCTCGGCGCGGTCCTCGGGATCGAAGAGGATCATGTCGCCCAGGCTCACCTGGCGGACGTGCGGACCCGCGGCGACGACCTCTCCCCAGCCGAGCCGGCGGCCCACCGCCGCGGTGGCGGGGATGACGATCCCGGCGCGGGACTTCCGCTCGCCCGATTCCCGATCCGGCTGGACGAGGATCCGGTCGTGGAGCATCCGGATCGGGAGGCCTGCGGAATCAGGCACGCGACTTCCGGATGGCGAGGAAGGTGACGAGTGCGGCGACGCTGAGGATCACACCGCCGATGAGCGCCGCGCGATCCGACTTGACCGAGCCGTCGTCGGCCACGAGCACGGACTTGGCGCTCTCCGCCGCGCGGTTCGCCAGCGCCGAGGGGTGCACCCGCCCCATGAGCTCGTCGACATTCGCGGCGAGGCGCTGTTCGCGCAGGCGGATCGATTCGACGAGCTGGGCCTTGTCGGCGGAGTCGACGGTGACGTCGGAGGTGTAGACGTTGCTGCTCATGGTGATGTGTCCTCGGGTCGGCGGGTGTGGCGGTGCCGCGCCCCGCGCCCAGAGCCTGCAGTCGCCGCTGCTGCGCCCGGGTGCCGCACCGTATCCTTCGCCCCTGAGCTTACCGAATCCCGGCGGCTATGGTTGAACCGGACAGACCGCCAGAGAAAGGACTCCATCGTGCCCCGCCTCGAGATCGGCGACACCGCCCCGGACTTCACCCTGCCCGATTCCACCGGCACCCCCGTTACGCTGTCGGACTACCGCGGCCGCCGTGTGGTCGTGTACTTCTATCCCGCGGCCATGACCCCGGGCTGCACCACCCAGGCATGCGACTTCCGCGACTCCCTCGCCGCGCTCGAGGCCGCCGGCGTCGCAGTGCTCGGGGTCTCACCTGACTCCCCGGAGAAGCTCGCGAAGTTCGTCGAGAAGGAGGGGCTGAACTTCCCGCTCCTGTCCGATCCGGACAAGGAGATGATGAAGGAGTGGGGCGCGTTCGGCGAGAAGAAGAACTACGGCAAGGTCGTGCTGGGCGTCATCCGCTCCACTGTCGTGATCGACGCCGAGGGCACGGTCGAGCACGCCCAGTACAACGTCAAGGCCACCGGGCACGTCGCCCGGCTCCGCAAGCAGCTCGGCCTCGACTGAGCGCTGCCGTCGCACCGGGGCACCTCGAGCACGGCTCCACCTGCTCGTGGGATAGGATCTCGGTGCGACTCGCGCGAGTGGCGGAATCGGCAGACGCGCTGGATTTAGGTTCCAGTGTCTTCGGACGTAGGGGTTCAAGTCCCCTCTCGCGCACACCTCGGCCCCGGCCCGCTCCCCCCGGCACCGCAGCGCCGGGGAGCGACCGATCTCAGCCCTGGTCGGGCTGCAGGTCCGTGCCCGGGTCCTCGTCGGGCCGGTAGCGCGGGACGTTGGAGATCTTGCCCTCGTGCTGCATGTCGCCGGGTCGTTCCCCGATCGCCGGCTGCCGCTGGGACGGGAAGTCCTTGAGGTCTCCGGTCTTGTTCGCGTCCCACTCCTCGAGGGTGAGCGGCGTCTGCAGCCACAGCGTGACGAGCTCCGCGCAGGCCCTGAGGGAGTCGACGTGCGTGCGCTCCCAGCCGTGCGAGGCGTCGAGTCCGAACGCCAGGAGCGCCGCACGCGCCCCGGCGCCGGCCTCGAGCGCGGCGGCGACATCGGAGCGGTAGAAGTGGAAGATGTCGCGGGCCACCGGCAGCTCGTGGCGCTGGGCCAGCGTGATGAGCTTGCGGGTGAGGTGGTAGTCGAAGGGCCCGTGCATGTCCTTGAGCGGGATCGTGATGCCGTACTCGATCGCGTTCTGACCCGGCGCGCACACCGCGTTGTCGATCGACACGAGCTCTGCGACGTCGTCGGACACCCCGGACGAGGCGCCGTGGCCGACCTCTTCGAAGATCGTCACCATGATGCTCGTCCGGTGCGGCAGGCGCAGACGGCCCTCCTTGACGCTCTTCGCCGCGGCGAGCGCGATCGCGACCCCGGCCTTGCCGTCGAGGTGGCGGGAGTTGATGTACCCGGAGCGGGACCGCTGCGGCCCGGCCATGAGCGCCACGGTGTTCCCGATCTCGATGCCGAGCTCCTCGAGCCCCTCCCTCGACTCGACGCGCTCGTCGACGCGGACTTCGACGTGCTCCCAGCCGACGCCCTGCGTGTCGATCTCGTCGCCGAACGCGTGTCCGCTCGACTTGAGCGGCAGCACGGTGCCGGTGTAGACGAGGTCGGGGAACTCGGTGACGATCTGCACCCGGGCGCCCTCGGCGAAGCGTGCGGAGAAGGTGCCGACCGGCACAACTGAGAGGCGCCCGTTGGGCTTGAGACCCGACACCATGCAGCCGATCGTGTCGGCGTGCACGACGAGCGAGCGGTCGAAGGTCTCCGTCTCCCCCGGCAGGTCGACGATGAGGGTGCCCTGCCGGGTCACCGTCGAGTCGAGTCCGAGGTCGTTGACGATGTCGCCGATGTACTGCATGACCGCATCGGTGCGCCCCGAGGGGCTGGGGGTGCGCAGCAGCCGGAACAGGATGTCGATCATCCACTCGGTGTCGATCTCACCCGTCGACAGCTCCTGGAACCCCGTGAGGTTCGCCCGGCCGAGCTCCTGCACGTCGATCTTCCGGTCGTCGCTCGGTGCGGTGCCGGCCCGGGCGGTGCCGGTGGTGGTCGTGTCCGTTCCTGCGGTGTCGGTGCCGACCGCATCGATCCCGGCGACGTCGTCCGTATGGTCCTTCATGGTACCTCCTGCTGCGTTCTCACTGCTCACGGCAAGAGTAGCGGCTCGACGAACCGCCGGTGAAACGGTCTCGGGCGGCGGCGCGCGGGGACCTCAGTTGACGGGGTCCTGCGGCTTCTCCGGCTGCCAGGTCCACGGGGTGCGCGCGGAGTTCGGGAACAGGTAGTCGATGAACTCCGCCGGCACCGGCTGGGGCTCGTGGTTCGCCAGGCCGGGGCGCTCGTTGGCCTCGATGAACACGTACTCCTCGCCCTCGACGTCGGGCACGAGCAGGTCGATGCCGCTGACCGGGATGTCGATCGCCTGGGTCGCGGTGAGCGCCGCCTGGGCGAGGGCTGGGCTGAGCCGGTCGGTGACGTCGTGGATGGTGCCGCCGGTGTGGAGGTTCGCGGTCCGGCGGACCTGCAGCCGCTCCCCCGCCTCGAGCACGTCGTCGAAGGTGTAGCCGCCCTCGCGCACGGTCGCCTCGGTCGCGTCGTCGAGCGGGATCTTCGACTCCCCGCCGGTCGCGGCGGCGCGCCGCTTCGAATGGCGGCGGATGAGTTCGTGGATCGGCGTCTCACCATCGCCGACGATCGTCGCCGGCCTGCGGATCGCCGCCGCGGACACGCGGCCGTTGATGACGAGGATCCGCAGGTCGTCGCCCTCGGCGAACTCCTCGAGGAGCACCTCGGAGCCCTCGCCCCCGGCACGCCGGAGCGCGTCCTTGAGCTGCTTCTCCGTCTGCACCCCGATGGTGATCCCGGCGCCCTGCTCACCGCGCACCGGCTTGACGACGAGAGCGCCGACCTCGTCGAGGAACTCGACGTCCTCCTGATCGAAGGTGGCGCTGCGGCCCCGGGGCACGCGCACCCCGGCCTTCTCCACGATCTTGCGGGTGACCCGCTTGTCCTCGCACCGGCTCATCGCCACCGCGGTGGTGTACTGCGACAGGGATTCCCGGGTGATGACGGTGCGACCGCCGTGCTCGAGCTGGATGTAGCCGGTGTCGGCGTCGAGCACGGTGACGCGGATGCCGCGACGGATCGCCTCGTCGGCGATGATCCGCGAGTACGGGTTGAGCTCCTCGAGTCCCTCGATCTGCCGCTTCGCGTAGAGCTTCTCGTTGATCGCGTTCTTGCGCTTGATGCCGTAGACCGGGGTGCGGTCGAAGCCGAGACGCTCGTACAGCTTGATGGCGCCCTCGTTGTCCCACATCACCGACAGGTCCATGAACGCCGCGCCGGCATCGCGCATCCGATGGGCGAGGGTGATCGCGAGCTCCTTGCCGAGCCCGGCGTGGACGGTCGCCGGATCGACGGCGAGGCACCACAGCGAGGAACCGCGGTCCGGGTCGTCGAACAGCGCCCGGTGGTCCACGCCGGTGACGGTCCCGATGATCTCCCCGTCGGCGGTGTCGACCGCGACGAGGTACTGCACCGCAGGGTTGTGGTTGTGGTTGTCCCACATCACCTCGACATCGGCGGGCACCATCTGCCGGAGCACGTAGATCCGGTTCATCCGCTCGGCCTCGTCCTTCGTGCGGACGGGGCGGATCTCGATCCCGGGGATCGGGGTCGACTCCGGGATCTCCCCGCTGAGGTCGAGCCGATACGTGTGGCTCGGGTCGATGAAGTACTCTTCCGGGTGGAGTGCCACGAGCACGTGCGGATCCTTGAGGTACATGCAGATGTCGCGCGTGCCGCCGGCCTCGTCGCGCAGCACGCGGCCGATCTCCTCGATCTCCGAGAAGGTCTGGCCGAAGACCAGTCGGCCCCAGCCCAGCTCCTGGATCACGTCGGTCTTCATCGGTGTCTCCTGTTCGCCGGTGCCGGTCGGGTCCGGGCCGGGGTGGGCGGTGGGCTGGGGCATGGGTTCAGGCGGCCGGCCCCGTGATGCCATGGCTCTGCAGCCACAGCTCGAGCAGCGCGATCTGCCACAGGCGGTTGCCGCGCAGCGGCGTAAGGTTCCCGTTCGGATCCTGCAGCAGCTGCGCCACGGAGTCCTGCTGGAACAGCCCACGGTCCCGTGCGGTCTGCCCGGTCACGGCGTCGGTCACCATGTCGAGGTAGGGGCCGGCGAGGTGCTTGAGCGCCGGCACCGGGAAGTAGCCCTTCGGCCGGTCGATGACCGCGGCCGGGATGACCCTGCGACCGGCCTCCTTGAGCACGCCCTTGCCGTCCTGCGCGGTCTTGAGGCGGGCCGGGCACTGCGCGGCGAGCTCGACGAGGTCGTGGTCGAGGAACGGCACGCGCGCCTCGAGGCCCCACGCCATCGTCATGTTGTCCACGCGCTTGACCGGGTCGTCGGTGAGCATGATCTGGGTGTCGATCCGCAGCGCCTTGTCGATCGCGCTCGACGCGCCCGGGTGCCGGAAGTGGGCGTCGACGAATTCGCCGGATACGTCCGAGCCGGCGAGGAACCGGGGGCTGACGAGCTGCGCTATCTCCTCGTGGCTGCGGTCGAAGAAGGCGCCCCGGTAGCTCGCGAGCGCGGCCTCCGGGTCGGTCCCGGCGGCGTACATCGGCGGGTACCAGTGGTAGCCGGCGAACACCTCGTCGGCACCCTGCCCGGACTGGACGACCTTGACGTGCTTGGCGACCTCCTCGCTGAGGAGGTAGAAGGCGACGGCGTCGTGGGACACCATGGGCTCGGACATCGCATGGATCGCGTTCCCGAGCGCCGGCAGCATGCGGGCGGTGTCGATCCGGATCTGGTGGTGGCGGGTCCCGAAGTGCTCGGCGATGACGTCGGAGTACTTGAACTCGTCGCCCTCCTCGCCGCCGGCGGCCTCGAAGCCGATCGAGAAGGTGTTGAGCCCGTGCTGGCCCTCCTCGGCGAGCAGGCCGACGATGAGGCTCGAGTCGAGTCCGCCGGACAGCAGCACACCGACGGGCACATCGGCGACGAGGCGGCGGCGCACCGCGGTGCGCAGGCTCTCGAGGATCGCGTCCTCCCAGTCGTTGTCCGACCAGTCGGCCTTCGCCGGATCGTCCTCGTAGATCGGCTCCCAGTAGGTCCGCTCGGTGCGGGTGCCGTCGGGCTCGATCCACATGAGGGTGGCCGGTGGGAGCTTCCGCACCCCCTGGAGCATGGTGTACGGCGCGGGCACCACGGCGTGGAAGGTCATGTAGTGGTGGAGGGCGACGGGGTCGATCCGGGTGTCGACGCCCCCGCCGGCGAGGATCGCCGGGAGGGAGGAGGCGAAGCGGAAGGCGCCGTCGACCTCGGCGTAGTAGAAGGGCTTGATGCCCAGGCGGTCGCGGCCCACGAGCACGCGGCCGGAGCGCTCGTCGAACAGCGCGAAGGCGAACATGCCCTTGAGGCGGTGGACGAAGTCCTCGCCCCACTGCGCGTAGGCCTTGAGGATGACCTCGGTGTCGGAGTGGCCGCGGAAGGAGTGGCCGAGCCCGCGGAGCTCCTCGAGGAGCTCGGGGTAGTTGTAGATGCAGCCGTTGAAGACGATGCTCAGGCGCGTGTCCGGGTCGTGCATGGGCTGGGCGCCGGCCTCGGAGAGGTCGATGATCGCGAGCCGGCGGTGGCCGAAGACGACGTGGTCCTTCTCGTAGAGGCCGTGGCCGTCGGGGCCGCGGGGGATCATGACCTCGCTCATCGCCTGGACCGCGGCGCTGTCCGGCGCGTGGACGGTCCCGATCTCACCACAGATTCCGCACATGGCCTCTCACATCCTTCTCGTCGGCGTCCCGGAGCTCGTCCGGATTCTCATCCTATCGGTTCGGGCACGGTGCCGGTTCGGGCGGACGGGGAAGGTGGGCGAGGTCACGGCGGCTCCGCCGAGGAGATCCGAGCTGGTCCCGGTCGCAGCAAGGCGGCCTGTGCCGTCACGCCGGGACTGCGGCGCTCACCACGGTGAATCGGCGGTCGCGCGCCCACTGCACGGAGGTCCCGAAGACGCGGTCGACGATCGGGCGGTACCGCAGGTGCGAGTTGAAGACGCAGACGAGGCGCCCACCGGGGGCGAGCAGCTCGTGCGCCCGGTGGATGAGGGTCCGCGCGGTGCCCGTCTCGATGGTCGTCCCGTCATGGAACGGCGGGTTGAGGACGACGAGGTCGAACATGCCGGCCGCGACTGCCTCGGCTCCCGCGCCCCAGGGCAGCGGAGCTGTCGCGTCCTGGAGGAGGAGCCGCGGACAGGTCGGCTGCGAGTGGTGCGGGTCGGCGGCACGAGCCCGTGAGCCGTTCCCGTCAGGCGTCCCGGCGGCGCAGGTCACCGTGGCCGAGGCGATCGCCGCCCGGGACACGTCCACACCGGTGAGTGCCGCTCCGGGGTGGAGCGCGCCGAGCGCGGCGAGCAGCCAGCCGTTGCCGCAGCCGAGGTCGAGGATACGGCGGGGCGCCACCGGCTGGTCGGCGTCCGTGGGAACGGGTTCCGCTGCCGCGGGCGGGGAGCCGTCGGCTTCGGGCAGGTCCGTCGCCGGTGCCGCCGGGCCGAGGTGGCTGCGGACGGCGTCGAGGAGGAGCTCGGATCCGGGGTCGGATGTCGGGCCGCCGAAGCAGGCGCCGAACGCGCTCACCCGGATGTCCGGGATGCCGGGGACCCGCGTGCTCACGGCAGCGGTCCGCGGGGCGGGGATCCGATCGGAGGCACCCGGGACCGGAGCGTGCGATGCGGTTCCCTGCGAAGCCGCGCTCCGCGGTCGCGAGGCGATGAGGAGTCGGGACTTCGCGCGGCCGGGCGACACATCGACGCGGTCGTAGAACTTCGCGAGCTCGGCGTTGAGCCCCCGGCTCATGTGCTTGTCGCGTCCGACGACGAGGAACTCCTCGGCCGCCGGGGCGAGCACCTCGAGGTACTCGGTGAGCACCCGCACCGCCTTGGGCGCGGAGAGGATGACCCGGCACGGCTCCGAGGCGGACCGTGCTGCGACGGCGAGCGCCTGCAGGCCCGGGTGTTCGGCGGGTTCCGCGGGCGCGCCGGCGCCGCTCGCTGCGGTCCCACTGTCCTGTGCATCCGGTTCTCCGCCGCCCGCACCCGGCTCTCCGTCTCCGGCCGCCGCAGGCCCGTCCCTCTCCGCAACCGCGGTGGACTGCAGGGGTGCCGCCGATCGCACCCGGTCGGACACCGCCGCGACGGCATCGACGGACCGGCGCGCGGCGGCCTCGGCCGCGATCGAGTCCGCGAAGGCGAGGACCGGGCCGGAGTCGCTGTGAGCGACCGCGAGGGCGAGCGCACCGTCCGGGTCGTCGAGGACGATCGAGAGCGGCAGCGGGGCGTCGCCCCCGCTCGCCTCCGCGATGGTCGCCCCGGTGGGGCCGGTACCGTCAGTGCCCGTCGGCCGGCCGGAGATGTCGAGGGCTCCGGCCGCACGTCCGGCCAGATACTCCTGCACGAGCCGGGCGTCGGGATGGCCGAGCGGCCAGCCGTCGAACACCGCGGCGAGCTCCCGGTCGCGCGCGGCGATCAGTCCATCGGGGCTCAGCAGGGCATCGGGCACGAGGGAGGCGGGCATGGCGCCAGTCTACGGAGGCCGCGGGGCGGCGACGGGGACGAGTTCGGTGAGCCGGCTCATCCCGTCGGGAAGTCTCCGCCGAACACGCCCCGGCCGACGACTCGGGTGGGCCGGCAGAACGGTGCACCGCCCTGCGCGCACGCTCCGTGCACGGCCCGGCCTGCGCCGACTAAGGTGGACAGGGACGACCGGCCCCCGTTGAGGAGACTCCCCCATGACCATTCTCGTCGGCTACACGCCGAACCCCGAAGGCACCGCGGCAGTGGAATTCGGCATCCGCCAGGCCCGCGCCTTCGACGACACCCTGCTCGTGCTCAACGCCGGGATCGGCGAGTCGAAGGACGAGCGCGGCGTCGCCTCGGAGGAGCAGCTCGCCGAGATCGTGAAGAAGCTCCAGTCCGCGGGCATCAAGTACGAGCTCAAGCAGTTCCTCCGCGGCAACGATGCCGTCGAGGAGATCCTCGCCCTGGCCGAGGCCTCCCCCGAGGTGTCGATGATCATCATCGGCTCCCGCAAGCGCTCGGTCGTCGGGAAGCTCATCATGGGCTCATCCGCCCAGCGGATCATCCTCGGCTCCCCCGTCCCCGTCGTCTCCGTCAAGGCCTGACCCGGACCCACCCGCCCCGGGCCACCCCGAAAGTCCCGCGATTCCTGCAATCCCCCTCGCAACCTGTTCAGGTCGAAGGGGTGAATGCAGGAATCGCGGGACTTTCGCCTCATGGAGCCCTTGTGACCTGAGGACGGGCGGTTGTCCACAGAGAATGGAGGGGGTCTTGTCCGTGGCTGCCGGGCGATGAAGCCTGGTGCCATGACCCTCATCGTCACTCAGCAGGATCTCTTCGATCATGGGGCGCACTGGCGCACGATATCCGCCATGACGGCGTGCTGCCTCAAGCGACTGATGTCCGGCGTGTACCTGCTGCACCGCCGATGCACCGACCCGCTCCACCGCCCCGGCACCCGGATGATCGAACCGATCGATGACGACCGCTTGGCCGCACTCGGGTCGAGCGCCGCGCACATCCGCTACGCCACCGGTCGTGCCCTCCTCATCGAGGCGTTCACCGCAACCCGGCATGGGGCCCGGCTCGCGTCGAACGGAGCTGCGGTGTTCTCGCACGGCAGTGCCGCCCATCTCCATGCCCTCCCCTTCGCGATCGACGAGAGACCGCTCGTCGAGGTGCAGCGACCGGGCAAGAGCAGGCAGAAGGGGTACACCCGGCTCCGACCGGCGCAGGTCGGTGCCGACCAGATCGTCGAGGTGTCGGGACTGCGTGCCACCTCGCCCGCCCGGACCGTCCTCGACATCGCACGCACCCGGGGCCTCGACCAAGGGCTGCCGATGGCCGAGGCCGCCCTCCGCAGCGGAGTGCTCACCGCCGAGGACCTCATCGTCGCTCGGGACTCGCATCCCGGCAGGCGACTGCACGTCGAGGACGCGCTTCTCCGCCTCCTCAGCGGACGCAGCGAGAGCGCGGGCGAAGCGCTCCTCAAGATCCGTCTCGATCGGGCCGGGCTGCTCGGCGACCTGGTCGAGCAGTATTCGGTGTACGACGAGCACGGGTTCGTCGCACGTGTGGACTTCGCCCACTCCGGGACGAAGCTCGCGATCGAGTTCGACGGCTACGGCAAGTACTTCCTCGACGATGCGGACGGCCGGGCCGCGCTGAAGAAAGAGCGCAGGCGCGAGGCGGCGCTCCGAGCCGCCGGCTGGGAGGTCATCCGCCTCGAATGGCGCGATCTCTTCGACCCGGCGACGATGCGACGCCTGTGCGCACGCATCCGCCGACACCTCGCAACCCGCAGCGCCGCTTGACCACGCAGCCCGAGCCACGAAACTCCCGCAGAAACTGCAGTGGCCCGCACAACCTGTTCAGGTTGTGCGGGCCACTGCAGTTTTCGCGGGCATCTGCCGCACGGCAGCCCCGCGGCCTACCTCCCGGGGATCAGGCGAGGAGGTCGCGCATGAGCTGCGCGGTCTCCGAAGGGGTCTTGCCGACCTTGACGCCGGCGGCCTCGAGGGCCTCCTTCTTCGCCTGCGCGGTGCCGGACGAACCGGACACGATCGCACCGGCGTGGCCCATGGTCTTGCCCTCCGGCGCGGTGAAGCCCGCGACGTAGCCGACGACCGGCTTGGTGACGTTGGCCTTGATGAACTCGGCCGCGCGCTCCTCGGCGTCGCCGCCGATCTCGCCGATCATCACGATCGCCTCGGTCTCCGGGTCCGCCTCGAACGCGGCGAGCGCGTCGATGTGCGTGGTGCCGATGACCGGGTCGCCGCCGATGCCGATCGCGGTGGTGAAGCCGAGGTCCCGCAGCTCGAACATCATCTGGTAGGTCAGGGTGCCCGACTTCGACACGAGGCCGAGCCTGCCCTTCTGCGTGATGTTCGCCGGGATGATGCCCGCGAGCGACTCCCCGGGGGAGATGATGCCCGGGCAGTTCGGGCCGATGATCCGGGTCGCATTGCCCTTCTCGGTGGCGTGGGCCCAGATCGCGGCGGAGTCCTGGACCGGGATGCCCTCGGTGATGATGACGAGGAGCTCGATGCCGGCATCGATGGCCTCGAAACCCGCGTCCTTGGAGAACGCCGGGGGCACGAAGGCGACGGACACGTTCGCGCCGGTGGCCTCCATCGCCTCGCCGACGGAGGCGAACACGGGCAGCTCGACGTCCGCGCCGGAGGCGTCCTTGTGGCTCACGGTGGTGCCGGCCTTGCGCGCGTTGACGCCGCCGACCACATTGGCGCCCGCGGCGAGCATCCGCGCGGTGTGCTTGGTTCCCTCACCGCCGGTGATGCCCTGGACGATGATCTTCGAATCCTGGTTGAGGAAAATCGACATGGTGTTATACGACCTTTCGGGCTATCAGTTCGCGGCGGCGAGTTCGGCGGCCTTGTCGGCTCCGCCGTCCATCGTGTCGGTGAGGGTCACCAGCGGGTGTCCGGCCTGCTCGAGGATCGCGCGGCCCTCCTCCACGTTGTTGCCGTCGAGGCGCACGACGAGCGGCTTGGTGGCCTGGTCGCCGAGGATCTCGAGGGCCTTGACGATGCCGTTGGCGACGGCGTCGCAGGCAGTGATGCCGCCGAACACGTTGACGAACACGCTCCTGACCTGCTCGTCGCCGAGGATGACGTCGAGGCCGTTGGCCATGACCTCGGCCGAGGCGCCGCCGCCGATGTCGAGGAAGTTCGCCGGCTTCACGCCGCCGTGGTCCTCCCCGGCGTACGCGACGACGTCGAGCGTCGACATGACGAGGCCCGCGCCGTTGCCGATCACGCCGACCTCGCCGTCGAGCTTGACGTAGTTGAGGCCGAGCTTCTTGGCCTTGAGCTCGAGCGGGTCCTCGGCGTCGATGTCCTGGAGGTCCGCGTGGTCCTCGTGGCGGAACTCGGCGTTCTCGTCGAGCGAGACCTTGCCGTCGAGCGCGATGATGTCACCGGACGCGGTCAACACGAGCGGGTTGACCTCGACGAGGGTGGCGTCCTCGGCGTCGAACACGGTCCACAGCTTCTGCAGCACCGCGGCGATCTTCGCCGCGACATCGCCCTCGAAGCCGGCGGCGTCGACGATCTCCTGGGCCTTCGCGGCGTCGATCCCGGTGAGCGGGGACACGGGGACCTTGGCGAGCGCCTCGGGGCGCTCCTCGGCCAGGGTCTCGATGTCCATGCCGCCCTCCTTGGAGCACATGGCGAGGTAGGTGCGGTTGGCGCGGTCGAGGAGGATCGAGAAGTAGTACTCCTCGGCGATGTCCGCGCCCTCGGCGATCATGACCTTCTTGGTGATGTGGCCCTTGATGTCGAGGCCGAGGATCTCCCCGGCCTTCTCCTTGGCCTCGGCCGGGCTGTGGGCGAGCTTGACGCCGCCGGCCTTGCCGCGGCCGCCGATCTTGACCTGCGACTTGACGACGACGGTGCCGCCGCCGAGCGCCTCGGCCGCGGCCTGCGCCTCCTCGGGGGTGTCGGCGACCTGTGCGCGGAGCACGGGCACCCCGTGCTTCTCGAAGAGGTCACGCGCCTGAAACTCGAAAAGATCCACGTGTGTTCCTTACGTCCGTGCGCGCCCGGCCCGGGTCCGGATCGGGTCCCTGCGGGCGCGCCGCTTGCGGGTGGGTATGAAGCGAATCAACCGCTTCCCACCCTAGTCGCTCATCGGACCGCGGGCACAAGCGGCCCGGCCGAACATGGACACGGCACAAGGACAAGGACAAGAAGAGGAACAGGAAGAGGAACAGGAACATCGTCCCGGCCCGAGGCGCCGGCACCGGTTCCGCCCGCCGTCCCGCCCGCTCACGTCGCCCGGCCCGAGGTGCCCGCCGTCCCGCCTGCCCACCGTCCATGCCCACCGTCCATGCCCACCGTCCGTGCCCACCGTCCGCGTCCGTCGTCGCCCACCGCCCTCGCCGTCAAGAATCTTGAGGCACCGGTATCTTGACGGCGACGTATCATGGAGGCATGGATGAGGTCGACCGGATCGTCGCGGCGTGGCGCCACGAGCGCCCCGACATCGACGTGTCCCCGATGGAGGTCCTGTCCCGGGTCTCCCGCCTGTCCAAGCAGCTCGACAAGGCCCGCAAGGTCACCTTCCACAACCACGGGCTCGAGGTGTGGGCCTTCGACGTCCTCTCCGCGCTGCGCCGCTCCGGGGCGCCCTACCAGCTCTCCCCCTCCCGCCTCATCGGCGAGATGATGGTGACCTCGGGCACGATGACCAACCGGATCGACCGGCTCGCCACCGCCGGCTGGGTCTCCCGGCACCCGGATCCCGCGGACCGCCGCGGCGTGCTCGTGCGCCTCACCGAGGCCGGGCAGGCGAAGGTCGACGGGGCGCTCGCCGAGCTCCTCGTCCTCGAGGCCGAGCTCCTCGCCCAGCTCTCCGCCCCGCAACGCCGCAAGCTCAGCGAGCTCCTGCGCCAGCTCTCCACCGGGTTCGACGGCGAGGACGAATGAGCGCCCGGCACCGCCCGTCCCTCGATGCCCGCGAGCTCGCGTTCGACGGCGCGCTCAACCTCCGCGACCTCGGCGGGCTGCCCACCGCCCACGGCGCCACGGCGTTCGGCCGCGTGGTCCGCGGGGGCCGGCGCGAGCGCCTCACCGCAGAGGGCTGGCGGCAGCTCGCCGCCCACGGGATCGGCCATGTCATCGACCTCCGCACCGCACCCGAGGTGCACCGCCGCCCCACGGACCCGCAGGTCTCGGCGGCCGCCTGGGAGTCCTTCGACATCCTCCAGCTGCCGGTCGAGGACTTCGCGGTCGCGGACTACGTCGAGGCGCTCGACCACCCCTATCTCAACCACCCCAAGCACTACCCGCTGCTCCTCGCCCATTTCCCCGCCGAGCTCGCCGCGGTCATGCACGCCCTCGCCCGGATCGCCCGGCTCCCGGCCGGCACGCGCTCCCCCGACTCCTCCGATCCCGCGGAGCCCGGTTCCGGATCATCCCGCCCCACCTCTCCCCGTCCCGGCGTCTACATCCACTGTTCGGCCGGCCGCGACCGGACGGGGCTGGTCTCCGCGTGGCTGCTCCAGCTCGCCGGCGTCGCCGACGCCGAGATCATCGCCGACTACCGGCGCTCCCTCGACTGGGTCAACGAGTACCACCGCACCTCGGGACATCCGGTGGAGAAGCACGAGCCGCCCGCGGTGTTCGAGCCCTGGGCCCGGTCCCGCACCGAGGCGCTCGCCGCGTTCCTCCGCGCGCACCCCGCCGCCGAGGTGCTCCCCCGGCTCGGCCTCGAGGCGGACGAGGTCGGCGCGCTCGCCCCCCTCCTCGCCCCGCCGGACCCGCGCCCGGACCCGTCCGCCGGCTGAGCCCCGCTCCTGGGCACCGCCCGCCGACCGAGCCCGCCGACCGAGCCCCTGCGACCGAGTCTGCCGACCGAGCCCCACCGACCGATCCCTCCGCCTGCACCCCTCCGGCGGAACCCCGCGCCCGGTGCCTGCGGCGTTGCTCCCGGGTGCCGGGGCCGCGCGCCCCTAGACTGCACGTGACCGTCGACGTCCCCCAGCTGAAGGTGATGAGTGTGCGCCAGCGCTTCCTGACCGTTCCCGCAGCCGCCGCGTGCGCGCTGCTCGCCCTCACCGGCTGCGAGGCGACCGGCACCGAGCGCCCGGACCCGCGGCCCTCGGTGAGCCCCGAGGTGGCGACCCCCGTCGAGACCCCCGACTCCGCTCCCGCGATCACGCTCGTCGATGTGTCCCCCGGCGGGCCCGTCGAGGGCGATCCCGTGTGGTCCGGGCTGCAGACCGCCGCGGCGGACGGCGAGGACGCCTACCTCGACGTCTACGTCCACAGCTACCAGGAGCCCGGCGCGGAGGGCGAGGTCACGCTCACGCCGTCGACCCCGGACAGTGTGAGCATCACCCTCCCCGCCGAGGCGGTCGATGCCGAGCGGGCGCCGTTCTACCGCATCCTCGGCACCTTCGCCGTCACCGAGGTCGGGTCCTCGGCCTACACCCTCGAGGCCGCGAACACGGACGAGATCGCCGAGGTCAGGCCGACGGGACCGAGCACCGAGGAGCGGTGCACCGCCGAGGACGCGAACGAGCGGATCGAGCAGGCCGCCCAGCAGCTCGCCGACGACCCGGGCTCCCGCGAGGAGCTGCGGCTGCTGTGGGCGAGCGCGCCCGAGGTGTGGTGGGGCATCCAGCGCACCGCGGCGACGCTCGGCGACTCCGAGGGCGAGGCGGCCGGCGACTTCCTCACCGAGGCCTGCGGCGCCTACCTGGGCTGAGGCCTACCGCGCTCCTCTGGGCTGAGGCCTACCGCTTCTTCTTCGAACGGGCCGGGTTCGACTTCGCACGCGCCGGGCGCTCAGGACGACCCGCACGGCCCGAACGATCCGAGCTGCGCCCACCGTCCGCACTGCCCGCACCGTTGGCGCCATCTGCCCTGCCCGCGCCCACCGCATCGTCCGCGTCCCCAGCACTTTCTGCATCATCCGCAGGATCCGCGCTCCCGGCATCGTCCGTGATCCCGGCGGCGAGCGCGTCCTGCGCGGCCCGGGCCCGCGCCTCGTGCTCGGCGATCGCGGCGCCGTAGGCGGCCAGCGAGGGCGGGGCGAAGAGCGCGGCGAGGCACAGCACGGCCGGCACGATCGAGCCGACCGGCAGCAGCCAGCCGGAGCCGAGCACGGAGAGGCCGAACAGGATGAGCAGCACCTGCCAGGCGACCGTCGCCGGCCGCGCCCAGCGGTGCATCCGGTAGAGGCCCATGATCACGGCGACGAGGCCGAGCGCGAGCACGCCGAACATCACCGCGAGCGACAGCAGCGAGGACCCGACCTCGGTGTCCCCGGAGCGGGAGAGCACGACGAAGAAGCCGGCCGACACGACGAGCACCGCGACCTCGAGGGCCACCATCACGAGTGCGGCCCACAGGGTCCACGGACGGCGGACCGCGGTGGGTGCGGGCCGGTCGGTCACAGAGTGATCCGCTCGAATCCGGGGATGAGGATCTCGTCGATGAAGCGCTCGCGGGCGTCGAGCGGGATGAACGCGCAGCCGAGCGCGTTGACCGTCGCCCATTCGAGGTCGCCCTGGTCCCAGCCGGCCTCGTCGACGAGGAGGCGCATCTCGCGGCTCACCGAAGTCGCCGACATCAGCCGGTTGTCGGGGTTGACGGTGACGGCGAACCCGAGGTCCTTGAGCCCGGTGATCGGGTGGTCGGCGATCGACCCGGCGGCCCCGGTCTGGAGGTTCGACGAGGGGCACAGCTCGAGCGGCACCTGGTGATCGAGGATCCACGCCGCGAGCCGGCCGAGCGTGCCGTCGCCGTCGATGATGTCCATGTCCTCGACGATCCGCACGCCGTGGCCGATCCGCTGCGCGCCGCACACCTGCACGGCCTCGAGGATCGACTCCACGCCCGCGGCCTCGCCGGCGTGGATGGTGACGGGGAAGCACTCGCGGTGGAGGTAGTCGAAGGCCTGGAGGTGGGCGGCCGGCGGGTTGCCGGCCTCGCCGCCGGCGATGTCGAAACCGACCACGCCGGTGTCGCGGTGGCGGATCGAGAGTTCGGCGACGGCGAGCGAGTTGTCCGCGTGCCGCATGCCGGTGAGGATCTGCCCGGTGCGGATGACGTGCCCGGCCTCCGCGGCGATCGCCTCGCCCTCGTCGAGGCCCGCCTGGACGGCGATCACCGCGGCGTCCATGTCGAGGTCCGCGCGCAGGTGCTGCTCGGGCGCCCAGCGCGCCTCGGCGTAGAACACGCCGTCGGCCACCTGGTCGAGCACCCACTCGCGGGCCACCCGGGTGAGCGCGGGCGCGGTCTGCATGACCGCGATCGTGTGCTCGAAGGTCTCGAGGTAGCGGGTGAGCTCCCCGGAGTTCGCCGAGGCGGAGAACCACGCGCGGAGGTCCGCCGGGTCGTCGGCCGGCAGCGTGTGGCCGACCTTCCGGGCGAGCTCGACGATCGTCGCGGGTCGCAGCCCGCCGTCGAGGTGGTCGTGCAGCGACACCTTGGGGAGTCGGAGAATCGGGTCATCGGCGTCGACTCCGTGGGGAGTCGGGAAGAGAGTCTGGTCCACGCGACCAGCCTACGCCACCGGCCCCGGGCCGACGCTCAGTCGGCGCCGGGGACGTCGATCTCGCCGGCCCGGATCCGGTCGCGGACGTCGGCGATGTCGCGCGACAGCCCGGCCACGGTGCTCAGCAGCCCGTCGGAGGCGACGACCTCCACCCCGCCGTTGTCCATCGTGCCGGTGTAGGCGGGCGCGCGCACGGCGATGTCGCCGATGGTGCGCTCCTCCCCCTCCGGCTCCTCGATCTCACCGGCGAACCCGGTCACCGGCCAGCCGGCGACCGTCGACTGGAAGCCCGCCGCGACGTTCGGCACGGTCGAGGCGATGACGTGCTCGCCGAGGTCGTCGTCGAGCGTGCGCGCCCCGTCGGTGCCGTACCAGATCAGGGTCGGCCCGAGCTCCTCCTCCGGCTCCTCGCCGGTCCCGCCGTCGCCGTCCGCCGCGCCGTCGCCGGCGATCCCCGGCCCGGCGGTCCCCGCCGCGGCCGTGCCGGGACCGGACCCACCGTCCGCGCCAGGCGCACCGCCGGCACCAGCCGCACCGTCCGTATCACCCGCGCCGTCCCCGCCGGCGGCGTCGCCCGTGCCGTCCGCCGTGTCCTCATCGTCCGGCGCGTAGTGTTCGGTGAACACCTCGAGCACGCCGCTCGCCGCGCCCGAGGCGAAGGGGACGATGACGTCGGCGTCGGCCTCGATCGCGTCCTCGGTGTAGGCGCGGCCGGCGGCGGGGGTGTCGTCGACGGTGCGCTGGGACACCGAGCCCTCGCGCAGCCCGGCGACCTCGGATCCGGTGTCGTCGTTGCGCTGCTCGACCCCGGCGTCGAAGGCGGCAAGGAGCTCCTCGCCGCCGGCGAACCCGCGGGAGACGAACATCGCCACGGTGCCGGTCTCCGAGCTCGCCGCCGCGGCGTAGCCGGCGATGAACGCGGGCTCGCGCAGGTCGAAGTCGATGGTGACGACGTTGTCCGGGTAGTCGGTGCCGCCGGTGGCGACGGCGAGCCACGCGGTGTCGGGGGCCCGGGCGGCGACGGCGGCGAGCGCCTCGGCCCCTCCGGGGCCCACGAGCGCGCCGAGCGAGCAGTCCCCGCCGGCGTAGCGGCCGAGCGCCTCCTCGGTGCCGGCGAGCGTGCTCACGCGCTGGGAGGACGTCGAGGCGAGGAACCCTGCGGACTGCGCATGGGACAGCTCACCGAAGCTCAGCTGGCCGATCGACCGGTCGGCGAAGCCCGCCGGGGCGGAGACCATGCAGCCGGTCGTCGTCGCCGGAGCGGCCTCCTGCGGCTGTGCCCCGCACGCGGTGAGCAGCGCGGCCGCGGCGAGACCCGCCGCCGCACCCGGAGCCCGGCGTGCGGTCGTCATCGCAGTCCCAGCGCCTTGAGGGCGGTGGAGGCGAACACGCGCACCCCCATCTCGAGGGCGCCCTCGTCGACGAGGAAGTCCCCCTGGTGGATGTCGTAGGTGACGCCGCCGGGCGTGCGGGTGCCGAGCCGCACGAGGGCTCCTGGGCAGTGGGTGAGGTACCAGGCGAAGTCCTCCCCGCCCATCGACTGCGGGGTGAGCTGCACGCTGTCCTCGCCGAGCTCCTCCTTGACGGCGGCCTCGATGAGCGCGACCTCCGGCTCGGTGTTGACCACCGGGGGCACGCCGCGCCGGTGGGTGAGCTCGACCTCGACCCCGAACGGCCCGGTGATCCGGTCGACGAGCCCGGGGAGCACCTCGGCGACCTGATTCCAGCCGTCGACGTCGAGGCACCGCAGGGTGCCCATGATCGAGCCCTCGTTGGGCACGACGTTGGCCGCGTGCCCGGCCTCGATCGCGCCCCACACGAGCGAGATCGCGTGGCGCGGATCGATGAGCCGGTGGAGGGTGGCGGGCAGGTCGGTGGCGACCTTGCCGAGCGCGTAGACGAGGTCCTCGGTGAGGTGCGGGCGCGAGGTGTGGCCGCCGTGGCCGCGCAGCCGCACGATGACGGTGTCGCCGGCCGCGGTGATCGCCCCGATGCGCGATCCCACGTGCCCGACGTCGACGTTCGGATCGCAGTGGATCGCGAACACCTGCGGGACGTCGGCGAGCGCACCCTGCTGGATCACGGTGAGCGCTCCGCCGGGCGTGACCTCCTCCGCGGGCTGGAAGATCAGGCGCACGGTGCCGCCGAGCCCGCCGGGCCGGCTGCGGTGCATGTCGGCCAGCACGATCCCGGCGCCGACGAGGGCGCTGAGGTGGATGTCGTGCCCGCACGCGTGGGCGACGCCGGGCACGGTGGAGACGAAGTCGGTGCCGGTGAGGTCGTCGAGCGGGAGGGCGTCGATGTCGGCGCGCAGGGCGAGTGCGAGCGGCCCGGAACCCACCTCGCACACGACCCCGGTGCCCTCGAGGCGCCGCGGCGCGAGTCCGGCGGCGGTGAGCGCTGCGACGATCCGGTCGGTGGTGCGGAACTCCTGGAAGGACAGCTCGGGGTGCGCGTGGATGTCGCGTCGGAACCCGACGAGGGAGTCGAGATGAGGGGCCAGGGCGGATCGGATCACGCGCACTCGGTCTTTCGGATGGACGACGAACGGACGGACGGCACCGGGGACATCGCGGTGGACGACGGGGTGATCCCCGATTCTAGTCCCGATGACGAGCGCACATGACACCGGATGACGTTCCGTGACAGCCGGTCGCCGGACGCTGCGCGGGCGTGCGTCACAGCACGTCCTCCCGCCCGATCTCCGCGGCACGGGCGACGGCGCGCTTGACGTCCTGCGCGTGCGAGCGCGCGGCGACGAGCAGGGCGTCGGCGGTGTCGACGACGACGACGTCGTGGAGGCCGACGATCGCGATCAGCCGGTCCTGATCGGACATGACCACGCCGGAGGCATCGATGTCGACGACGTCGACCTCGCGACCGACCGAGAACACCCCGTGCTCCTCGCCGCGCACCGGCTGGCGCAGCTTCGCCACCGAGTCGAAGTCCCCGACGTCGTCCCAGCCGAAGTCCCCGGGGATGACGACGACCCGCCCGGCCGCCGCGGCGGGCTCGGCGACGACGTAGTCGATCGCCTTCTTCTCCAGCCCCGGCCACACCTCTGCGAGCACCCGCTCGCGCTCCGCACCGGGGGCGGCGTCGGCGATCTCCCGCAGCCCGGCGTGGAGCTCCGGGGCCTGCTCCGCCATGACCGCGAGCAGCGCATCCGCACGGGCGATGAACATCCCCGCGTTCCAGCGGTAGGAGCCGGAGTACGTGTACTCGCGGGCCCGGCCGGCCGCGGGCTTCTCCACGAATGCGAGGGCGCGGCGGGCGGTGGGCGCCTCGGGCAGCGCGAGCAGCGGCCCGGTCCGGATGTAGCCGTAGGCGGTGGCGGGGTAGGTGGGGGTGATGCCGATGGTGACGATGTCCCCGCCGGTCGCCGCGGCGCACGCCTGGGCGATGACCGCGGTGAATTCGTCGACGTTGGTGATCGAGTGGTCGGCGGAGAAGGAGCCGATGATCGCATCCGGGTCCTCGTCGGCGATGAGCATGGCGGCCAGCCCGATCGCCGCGGCCGAGTCCTTGGGGCTGGGTTCGGCGAGGATCCGGTCCGCACCGAGGCGCGGCAGCTGCTCCCGCACCGCCTGGACATGGGGTGCGCCGGTCACCACGGTGATCCGGTCCGGGGAGACGAGCGCCTCGACCCGGTCCCAAGTCGACTGCAGCAGCGAGCGGCCCACGCCCAGGACGTCGTGGAGGAACTTCGGGGCGTGCGCCCGCGACACCGGCCACAGCCGGGTGCCGGATCCCCCGGCGGGGATCACCGCGTGGAAGTGCGGGTCCGCGAGCGGCACAGCAGGAGCGGCGGGCGCGCCGGCGACAGGTTCAGGGGCAGGGGCAGGGGCAGGGGCAGGGGCATCGGCGATCATCCCACCCATTGTGGTCGACTCCCCGCACGGGTCCGCTGAGCGACCCGCCGCGCACCGGATCCCGCGCCCGGGGCGCAGCGCGGCTCCCCGGCCCGCGGCCGCCCCGCACAGCGCCGATGCGCGGCGGAGAGTCGCAGCGGATAGTCGGTGATGAATACGGCACACTTGTGTCCGGTATATACCTTTCGGACGCCGAGCGTCCGGATGCTGGTCAGACGGGTGCGCGCTTCTCTCATGAAATGCGCAGGAAGCGTGCGTTTCGATTGGCACCGCTGGGAAAACCGGCGTAACTTCATGAGGTAACCCAAATGCTCGTATCCACTTGGAGGATGCCCCGTGGCCAAAGCGTCTACGGGCACTCTGTACCGAGGGAACGAAGGGATGTGGTCCTGGGTCGCGCACCGCGTGACCGGCGTCGGCATCTTCTTCTTCCTGCTGGTGCACGTGCTCGACACAGCACTCGTTCGCGTCTCGCCGGAGGCGTACAACGCCGTCATCGCGACCTACAAGACCCCGCTCATGGGACTCGCCGAGATCGGCCTCGTCGCCGCCATCGTGTACCACGCCTTCAACGGCCTGCGGGTCATCCTGGTCGACTTCTGGAAGGGCGGCCCGAAGAACCAGCGGAAGCTGTTCTGGGGAGCCATGATCCTGTGGCTCGTCGTGATGATCGGCTTCCTCCCCCGCCACCTCATGCACGTCTTCGGAGGCTGATGAGAATGACTGCTTCGACCATTCCCGCACCCCGCACGGGCTACACGCGCCACGCCTCGACGCGCTCGAAGACCGAGCTCTTCGCCTGGCTCTTCATGCGCCTGTCCGGCATCGTGCTCGTCGTCCTGATCTTCGGCCACCTGTTCGTCAACCTGTGGCTCGGCGACGGCGTCAACGCCATCGACTTCGGCTTCGTCGCCGGCAAGTGGGCCAATCCGTTCTGGCAGATCTGGGACCTCGTCATGCTGTGGCTGGCGATGGTCCACGGCACCAACGGCATGCGCACGATCATCGCCGACTACGCCGAGCGCCCGGGCACCCGGATCGCGCTGCAGGTGGTGCTCTACGTCGCCTCCGCGATCATCATCACGCTCGGCACCCTCGTGATCTTCACCTTCGAGCCCTGCCCCGTCGGCGCCGACCCGGCTCTGCTCGCTTCCTTCTGCACCGCCGGCTGACGCAGGCACTACAAGGAGAACTGAATTCTATGCAGGTACATGAGTACGACGTCGTCATCGTCGGCGCCGGCGGCGCGGGCATGCGAGCGGCCATCGAGTCCGGGCAGCGGGCCCGGACCGCGGTGCTGACCAAGCTCTACCCCACGCGTTCGCACACCGGCGCGGCCCAGGGCGGCATGTGCGCGGCCCTCGCCAACGTCGAGGAGGACAACTGGGAGTGGCACACCTTCGACACCATCAAGGGCGGTGACTACCTCGTCGACCAGGATGCCGCGGAGGTCATGGCCAAGGAGGCGATCGACGCCGTCCTCGATCTCGAGAAGATGGGTCTGCCCTTCAACCGCACGCCCGAGGGCCGGATCGACCAGCGCCGCTTCGGCGGGCACACCCGCGACCACGGCAAGTCCCCGGTGCGCCGCGCCTGCTACGCCGCGGACCGCACCGGCCACATGATCCTCCAGACGCTCTACCAGAACTGCGTCAAGCACGGCGTCGAGTTCTACAACGAGTTCTACGTGCTCGATCTCGTCATGACCGAGGTCGACGGCGTGCGCCGCCCCGCCGGCGTCGTCGCCTACGAGCTCGCCACCGGAGAGATCCACGTCTTCCGGTCGAAGGCCGTGGTGTTCGCCACCGGCGGCTTCGGCAAGGTCTTCAAGACCACCTCGAACGCCCACACCCTGACCGGCGACGGCGTCGCGGTGACCTACCGCCAGGGCCTCCCCCTCGAGGACATGGAGTTCTTCCAGTTCCACCCGACCGGCCTCGCCGGCCTCGGCATCCTCCTGTCCGAGGCCGCCCGCGGCGAGGGCGCGGTGCTGCGCAACTCCGACGGCGAGCGCTTCATGGAGCGCTACGCCCCCACCATCAAGGACCTCGCCCCGCGCGACATCGTCGCCCGGTCGATGGCCAACGAGGTGCGCGAGGGACGCGGCTGCGGTCCGAACAAGGACTACGTGCTCCTCGACCTCACCCACCTCGAGCCGGCGCACATCGACGCCAAGCTGCCCGATATCACCGAGTTCGCGCGCACCTACCTCGGCGTGGAGCCCTACACCGAGCCGGTGCCGGTGTTCCCGACCGCCCACTACGCGATGGGCGGCATCCCGACGAACATCAAGGCCGAGGTGCTGTCGAACAACACCGACGTCGTCCCCGGCCTCTACGCCGCCGGCGAGTGCGCCTGCGTGTCCGTGCACGGCTCCAACCGTCTCGGCACGAACTCGCTGCTCGACATCAACGTGTTCGGCAAGCGCGCCGGCATCGCCGCCGCGGAGTACGCCGCGACCGCCGTCATGCCGGAGCTCCCGGAGGGCCCGGAGGCCCGCGTCGTCGACATGATCGAGTCGATGCGCACCGCCGACGGCACCGAGTCGGTGGCCGCGATCCGCAAGGACCTGCAGGACGTGATGGACGCCGACGTGCAGGTATTCCGCACCGACGAGACCCTCCGCAACGCCCTCGACGTCATCGCGACGCTGCGGGAGCGCTACGCGAACGTCGGGATCCAGGACCGCGGCAAGCGCTACAACCTCGACCTGCTCGAGGCGATCGAGCTTGCCTTCCTGCTCGAGATCGCCGAGGTCGTCGCGGTCGCCGCGATCCACCGCAAGGAGTCGCGCGGCGGTCACTTCCGCGAGGACTTCCCCGATCGCGACGACGAGAATTTCATGCACCACACGATGACCTACCTCGACCCCGACAGCGAGTCCGAGGGCATCAAGGGCATGCGTCTGGAGACCAAGCCCGTCGTCATGACCCGTTACCAGCCGATGGAGCGTAAGTACTGATGAGTGCGAATCCCGAGACCACCACCGCAGAACCGGCATCCAAGGTCGACATCCCCGATCACCTGGGCGGGGGCGGCGGCGAGATCCCGTCGTTCGACTGCACCATCCGGATCGCCCGCTTCGACCCCGAGAAGGACTCCGAGCCGCACTGGGAGGACTACACGGTCACGATGCACGGGACCGACCGCGTGCTCGACGCCCTCCACAAGATCAAGTGGGAGATCGACGGCTCGCTGTCGTTCCGCCGCTCGTGCGCGCACGGCGTGTGCGGTTCCGACGCGGTGCGGATCAACGGCCGCAACCGGCTCGCCTGCAAGACCCTGCTCAAGGACCTCGACACCGACAAGACCATCACGGTCGAGGCGATCAAGGGTCTGCCGCTGGAGAAGGACCTCATCGTGGACATGGAGCCGTTCTTCCAGTCCTACCGCGAGGTCATGCCGTTCCTCATCACCGACGGCAACGAGCCCACCCGTGAGCGTCTGCAGTCCGCGGAGGACCGTGAGCGCTTCGACGACACCACGAAGTGCATCCTGTGCGCCGCGTGCACGAGCTCGTGCCCGGTGTTCTGGACCGACGGCCAGTACTTCGGCCCGGCCGCGATCGTCAACGCCCACCGGTTCATCTTCGACAGCCGCGACGAGGGCACGGACTTGCGCCTCGAGGTCCTCAACGACCAGGAGGGCGTGTGGCGCTGCCGCACGACCTTCAACTGCACCGAGGCGTGCCCGCGCGGCATCCAGGTGACCAAAGCGATCGCCGAGGTCAAGCAGGCGCTCCTCACCCGCGCCTTCTGACCCCGGCGGGCCCGCCGGACCGGCACCGCCCGCACCCGCACAGCGCAGCCGAAGCGCCCGGACCCCGCTCCGGGCGCTTCGTGCATCCACCCCGGTCTGCGGACGCAGCGCATAGACTTCTCGTGTGTTCGATGCTCTCCGCGGCCCCGCCGCCCTCCTGCTCCCCGCCGTCCTGCTCCTCGCGCCCGCGGCCGGACCGCTGTCCACCGCCGGGCCGGCAGGGCTCCTCGGCGCCGGGCCGGTGCCTGCGCTCGCCGCCCCCGAGCCCGCGCCGGAGGAGTCCGAGCCGATCTACGCCTCCCCCGACCTCGGCCCCGGCACCCCGGCTCCCGAACCCGTCGCCGAGGCGTGGATCGTCGCCGACCTCGACTCCGGGGAGGCGTTCGCCGCCCACGAGATCGACGCCGGCCGGGCGCCGGCCTCGGTGATCAAGCTCCTCACCGCGCTCGCCCTCGTCGAGGTGCTCGACGACCCCGAGCAGGTCTACGAGCCGGTGTTCGCGGACATGGCCGTCGACGGCACGAAGGCGGGGATCGTCCAGCAGAACGAGTACACGGTCGACGACCTGTTCCACGCGATGCTCATGTCGAGTGCGAACGACGCCGCGCACGCGCTCGGCAACGCCGTCGGCGGGCAGGACGAGGCGGTGCGGCTGATGAACGCGAAGGCCGCGGAGCTCGGTCTCACCGGCACGGTGGCGCGCAACACCTCGGGCCTCGATGCGGAGGGGCAGGTGACGACGGTCGCCGACCAGATGATCGTGGCCCGCGCGGTCCTCCGCGACGACTACCTCATGGGGATCCTGCGCACGGAGACCTACGACTTCCCCGGAGCCACGGACCCCGACACCGGTGAGAAGGTCGCCGGCTACGAGATCGGCAACCACACGCGGGTCGTCGGTGAAGTCGACGGCGGGCTGGGACTGAAGAACGGCTACACGGAGGCCGCGAAGGGCTCCTTCGTCGCCGTCGTCGAGCGCGACGGGAAGACCTATGCCTCGGCGGTGCTGACGAGCGACAACGGCACCCGCCGGGCCGCGCTCGACCTCATCGAGTGGGCCTTCAACCAGGATGACCCCGAACCCGTCGCCGAGGTCCGCCTCACTCCGGAGCCGACCGCCGGGCCGACGCCGACGGAGTCCACCGCCGCCCCGGCCGCAGACGTCACCGGCGGGGCCGAGGCGTCGGACTCCGGTGCCTTCGATGCGCGCATCCTGTTCGCGGCCGCCGGCGCGGTGCTGCTCCTCGGCACGTTCGGCTTCGTGCTGCTGCGCCGCCGCAGCACCGCCCGCGCGCCACACTCCTGACCCCGGTTCGGAGTGTGGGGCTCTCGGCAGCATGTGGTGGCGCTGTTCGCCCTGCACTCCTCCACAAGCCCCACACTCCACTTCGAGGCGGGCCGTCTCAGGGCCGGACCGAGTGCTGAGCGCGGCCCGGCTCAGATCGCGGAGATGATCCCGCGTTCGGTGAGCTTCGAGGCCAGCCCCGCGCCGTCGCTGGCGTAGACCCAGGGCACCCCGGTGCCGCGGCCGCCCTGCTGCGAGCGACCGCCGGCCCACACCGCCTCGCCGACGGTGAGCTGCCGGATCGCGACGGCGGCGACGTTGTCCGGGTGGTTCTCGGCGAACTCGCCGTAGATCGCCTCGTCGTGCTGGCCGTCGTCGCCGACGAGCAGCCACTTCATGGTGGGGAACTCGCGGGCGAGCCGTTCGAGCGTGGAGCGCTTGTGCTCCTGCCCGGAGCGGAACGCCCGGGTGGCTGTCGGGCCCCAGTCGGTGAGCAGCAGCGGGCCGTCCGGGTAGAGGTTGCGCCCGAGGAACCGCTTGAGGGTGGGTGCGACGTTCCAGGCGCCGGTCGACAGGTAGATGATCGGCGAATTCGGCCGCATGTAGGTGAGCCGGTCGTAGAGGACCGACATGCCCGCCACGGGATTGCGGGCGTGCTCGTCGAGCACGAAGGTGTTCCATGCCGCGAGCATGGGACGCGGCAGGGCGGTCACCATGACCGTGTCGTCGATGTCGGAGATGATCCCGAAGGTCTGCTCCTGCCCGATGATGCGCACCGTCGCACGGTCGACGAGGGAGTCGGTCGTCCACATCTCGATCTCCACCGGACCCGGGGCGAAGTCCCCGGGGATGACCGCATCGACGATCCCGCCGCGGTCGGCGGTCACCATGTGCTCGGTGTCGCCGACCC
This sequence comes from Brevibacterium sp. R8603A2, assembly GCF_023072605.1. Classification (NCBI taxonomy): domain Bacteria; kingdom Bacillati; phylum Actinomycetota; class Actinomycetes; order Micrococcales; family Brevibacteriaceae; genus Brevibacterium; species Brevibacterium sp. R8603A2. Next base: position 195,058 of record NZ_JALLGN010000007.1, on the reverse strand, counting down.
GCACCCACGCGGTCTCGTCCGACAGCGGCACGTTGCCGAAGGAGCGCCAGCCGCGGATGCTCGCCTTCGTGTCCGCGGCCGGCTGCCCGGTCTTGGTGAGCACGACCCGGGCGAGCACGCGGATGCTCGTCTCCGTGCCGTAGGAGTCGTAGGCGATGACGGTGGGGCGCCAGTCGCGCTTGCGGACCACACCGCGCGCCCACTCGTGATAGCGGTCCTCCCACCGGGCTGCGGTGTGGAGGACCTCGGGGGACAGATTGAGCGGAGTCTGATTCTTCATGGCCACGAGTGCATTGTCCCACGGATCACGGCGTGCGCCGCGCCCGCCGGGGAACTCGGGGACCGCGCTCACGGACCGAAAGGCACCTTGTCGAACAGCCGCCACTGCCCGGACGCATCGTGGAAGTACACCCCGAAGCCGTGCGCCATGAATCGGGCCTCGAATCCGGCGTACTCGCGGTAGGCGCGCTCGAGCTCCTCCTCGCACACGTCCTGGGCGATCGTGACGTGCGGGTGGTAGGGGAAGGCGAGGTGCTGGTTGAGCACGCCGTGGCGCAGCCGGCTCGACAGGGTCTGGCACTCGGAGATGCCGCGGGCCACGGAGATGAACACCACCGGCGAGGTCGGCATGAATGTGCCGGAGCCGCGCAGCTCGATGACGAACGGCGAGGTGTCGTTGGCGACGGCGCGGATGTGGGCGCGCACCACCGGCCAGGAATCACCGGGGATCTCCATCGGCGGGATCACGGTGATGTGGGTGGGCACGGTCGCCGCCCGCTCGTCCCCGTACCCCAGCCGCGCCGTGCGCAGCTCGGTGGCATAGGGGTCCGGGACGTCGAGGGTGATGCCGAGGGCGACCATTCCGTCCGCATCGGGAGCCGGCATCGCCGGGGCGTCCGGGGGCGCGCCCCAGCGGGGGCCGACGGTCTCAGCGGGAGAGGAATCCGACACGGGCGTACACGTCCTCGATGGTTCGACGGGCGATCGCCTCGGCGCGGTCCGCGCCGGCGTGGAGGATCCGCTCGAGCTCGGCCGGGTCGTCGAGCAGCTCGTGCGTGCGCTCGCGCACCGGGGTCAGCGATTCGACGGCGAGCTCGGCGAGTGCGACCTTGAGGTGGCCGTACATCTTCCCCTCGAACTGCGCGACGATCGACTCGATCGGCTCCCCGGAGAAGGAGGAGTAGATGGTGAGGAGGTTGGAGACGCCGGGCTTGGTCTCCGGGTCGTAGGCGATGACGGTGTCGTTGTCGGTCACGGCGGACTTGAACTTCTTCGTCAGCGCCTTCGGCTCGTCGAGGACGTCGATCCGCCCGGCCGGGTTCGCCGCTGACTTCGACATCTTGGCCCCCGGGTCCTGGAGGTCGTAGATCTTCGCCGTCTGCTTGAGGATCCCGGGCTCCGGCACGGTGAAGGTCTGCCCGTAGCGCTGGTTGAAGCGCCCGGCGAGGTTGCGGGTGAGCTCGAGGTGCTGCCGCTGGTCCTCCCCCACCGGCACGACGTCGGCCTGGTAGAGCAGGATGTCGGCGGCCATGAGCGCGGGGTAGGTGAGGAGTCCGAGGGAGATGTGCTCGTTCTTCGCGGCCTTGTCCTTGAACTGGGTCATCCGCTGCGCCTCGCCGAGCGAGGCGGTGCACTCGAGCACCCAGCCCAGTTGAGTGGTCTGCGGGACGTGGGACTGGATGAAGATCGTCGACTTCTCCGGGTCGAGCCCGGAGGCGATGAACTGCGCGGCGGTGCGCAGGGTGCGCTCCCGCAGCTCGACGGGGTCCTGCTCGACGGTGATCGCATGCATGTTGGCGATGAAGAAGAACGCGTCGTGCGTCTCCTGCTGCTCGACGAACTGCTGCAGCGCCCCGATGTAGTTGCCCAGGTGGAGGGAGTCCGAGGTGGCCTGGATCCCGGAGAGGGAACGGGGACGGTGCTGCGATTCGGAGGTCTGCGTCATGGTGCCCATTGTGCCACTGCGCTCGCCCGGGCGCGGACTCGGCCCGACCCCCTACGCCGCCTCCCTGGGCGCTGTTCGATAACGATTCGGACGTCATTCTCGGTTTCCCGACCGGCTCGGTTGGACAAACGGTGCGGGGCGGGTGCACCCTGGAGTGTCTGTCAGCGACCGCACAGACACAGTTGTGCGAACTGCCAGGCTCCCCAAGAGCGTGCAGGCCGCACCACGCCCGCACCGCAGAACCGCAGCACCCGCAGGTCAGTGCAGACCGCGGTCGCCGCGCATCGTTCCGCACACATCATTTCCCGTTAAGGAGCACGCATGTCGGTTGAGTACGTCAAGACCGATGAGACCCTGCCGCCCGTGGCGGTCGTCGAGAGGCCGCGCTGGACCCCGACGAAGATCGTCATCTGGGTCGCCATCGCCCTCATCGCCGCGATCGGCTGGGTCATGGTCGCCTTCGTCCGGGGCGAGAACCTCAGCGCGAGCTGGTTCGTGGCCGCCGCCGTCGGCAGCTACCTCATCGCCTTCCGGTTCTACGCCAAGTTCATCGAGTGGAAGATCTGCCGCCCCGACCCGAGCCGCGCCACCCCGGCCGAGCTCAAGGACAATGGCCGCGACTTCACCCCGACCGACCGCCGCGTGCTCTTCGGCCACCACTTCGCCGCGATCTCCGGCGCCGGTCCGCTCGTCGGCCCGATCCTCGCCGCCCAGATGGGCTACCTGCCCGGCACGCTATGGATCATCTTCGGCGTCATCATCGCCGGCGGCGTGCAGGACTACATGGTCCTCTACTTCTCGATGCGCCGGAACGGCCGCTCGCTCGGCCAGATGGCCCGCGACGAGCTCGGCCGGGTCGGCGGCTTCATCGCCTCGGTCGGCATCCTGCTCATCATGACGATCCTCATCGCGGTGCTCGGCGTCGTCATCATCAACGCCCTCGCCGAGTCCCCCTGGGGCGTGTTCTCGATCGCGATGACCATCCCGATCGCCGTGTTCATGGGCGTCTACATGCGCTACCTGCGCCCCGGCCGGGTCATCGAGACCTCGGTCATCGGCGTCGCCCTGCTCGTGCTCGCGATCATCGCCGGCGGCTGGGTGCACAACAACCCGGTCTGGGCCGAGGTGTTCCACCTCGACAAGACCACGCTCGCCTGGTGCCTGATGATCTACGGCTTCTTCGCCGCGGTCCTGCCCGTGTGGGTGCTGCTCGCCCCGCGCGACTACCTCTCGACCTTCATGAAGATCGGCACCATCGTGCTGCTCGCCGTCGGCATCCTCGTGGTCAACCCGACCGTACAGATGCCGGCGATCACCGAGTTCGCCTCGAACACCTCGGGACCGGCCTTCGCCGGCGCCCTGTTCCCGTTCCTCTTCATCACCATCGCCTGCGGCGCCCTCTCCGGGTTCCACGCGCTGATCTCCTCGGGCACCACCCCGAAGCTCATCGAGAAGGAGAGCCAGGCCCGCCTCATCGGCTACGGCGGCATGCTCATGGAGTCCTTCGTCGCGATCATGGCGCTCGTCGCCGCGGTCTGCCTCGACAAGGGCATCTACTTCGCGATGAACGCCGCGGAGCCGCTCACCGGCGGCACCCCGCAGGGGGCTGCCGACTTCATCAACAACTCGCTCGGCATGTCCGGCGTCCAGACCTCGGCCGAGTTCCTCGAGCAGACCGCTCAGGACGTCGGCGAGGAGTCGATCGTCTCGCGCACCGGCGGTGCTCCGACGCTCGCGATGGGCATGGCGCACATCCTCCACAACGTGTTCGGCGGGCCGGCCTGGATGTCGTTCTGGTACCACTTCGCGGTGATGTTCGAAGCACTCTTCATCCTCACCACGATCGACGCCGGCACCCGCGTGGCCCGCTTCATGCTCGGCGACGCGCTCGGCAATTTCATCCCGAAGTTCCGCGATCCCTCGTGGAACGTCGGCGCTTGGATCACCACCATCGTCATGGTCGGCGCCTGGGGGTCGATCCTCCTCATGGGCGTGACGGATCCGCTGGGCGGCATCAACACGCTGTTCCCGCTGTTCGGCATCTCCAACCAGCTGCTGGCGGCGATCGCACTGGCGGTGGTGTTCGCCCTCGTCTGCAAGTCGGGGTACGCGAAGTACGCATGGATCCCCGGCATTCCGCTCGTCTGGGACCTCGCGGTGACGATGACCGCGTCGTGGCAGAAGATCTTCTCCTCGGATCCGAAGCTCGGCTACTGGGCGCAGCACGTCGCCTACCGCGATGCGGTGGCCGCCGGCGAGACCTCGCTGGGCACCACCGAGGGGGTCGAGGCGATGAACGCCGTCGTCCGCAACACCTTCATCCAGGGTACGCTGTCGATCATCTTCGCCGTCGTCGTGCTCATGGTCGTGGTCATGGCGCTGTGGGCGGCCTTCAAGTCGATCACCGCGCGCGAGCCGCTGCCGACGACGGAGGAGCCCTACCAGCCGACCCGCAGGTTCGCGCCGGCCGGTCTCATCGCGACCAAGGCGGAGAAGGAGGTCCGGGCGCAGTGGGATAAGCTGGAGCCCTCCGCCGTCGGTCAACGGGAGCACTCATGAGCACGAGCACCACAGGCACTGCGAACCCGGTCCTCGCCCGGATCGCCGCGCCGTTCCGGGCCGTCCACTGGTACCTCAAGGAGGTCATGGGGGAGAACGCCTACCTCCACTACCTCGAGTCGTTCGAGCGCCGGCACGGCACCCGCGAGGGAGCCATGGGAGAGCGCGAGTTCTGGCGCGATCTGACCGACGAGCAGGACCGCAACCCCAAGGTCCGGTGCTGCTGAGCCGCAGGCTCTGAGCAGTCCGCTCAGCACGAGGGCCGCCGAGGTGATCATCACCTCGGCGGCCCTCGTCGCGTCCCGGCCCCAGAACTCGATTTCCGAAGGTTCCTGAGAGCGGATCCGCGATCCTCTGCGATCTCGATCTCCCGCACCCCGATCTCCCGCACCCCGGGTTGCCTCCACTACCGTAAGAAGTGCGGCGCGGACCGCGCCGCACGCTTTCCGATGGGAGAATCACTATGAGAGCTGCCCGCTACTACGACCGTAAGGACATCCGGATCGAGGAGATCCCCGAGCCGGAGCTGAAACCCGGAGCAGTCGCCATCGATGTCGCCTGGTGCGGCATCTGCGGCACCGATCTGCACGAGTACCTCGAGGGTCCGATCTTCATCCCGCCGAAGGGTTCACCGCACCCGATCTCCGGCGAGGAGGCCCCGGTGACCATGGGCCACGAGTTCTCCGGCACCGTCACCGCGCTCGGCGAGGGCGTCACCGACCTCGAGGTCGGGCAGAACGTCGTCGTCGAGCCCTACATCATCCGCGACGACGTCGAGGTCGGCCCCGGCCGCTCCTACCACCTCTCCCCCGACATGAACTTCATCGGCCTCGGCGGCCGCGGAGGCGGGCTGTCGGAGAAGATCGTCGTCGAGCGCCGCTGGGTCCACCCGATCGGCGACATCCCGCTCGATCAGGCCGCTCTCATCGAACCGCTGTCCGTGGGCCACCACGCCTTCGTGCGCAGCGGAGCGGGATCCGGTGATGTCGCGCTCGTCGGCGGGGCGGGCCCGATCGGCCTGCTCACCGCGGCCGTGCTCAAGGCCGAGGGGCTCACCGTCTACATCTCGGAGCTCAGCGAGGCCCGCAAGGCGAAGGCCCGGGAGACCGGGGTGGCCGACGAGGTGTTCGACCCGCGCGAGGTCGACGTCGCCGAGCGCGTCCGTGAGCTCACCGACGGCCAGGGCGCCGACGTGGGCTTCGAGTGCAGCTCGGTGCCGGTGGTCCTCGACACCCTCATGGACGCAGTGCGCCCGAACGGCGTCATCGTCAACGTCTCGATCTGGGGCAGAAAGCCCGAGGTCGACATGCCGACGCTCGTGCTCAAGGAGATCGACCTGCGCGGCACGATCGGCTACGCGAACGATCACCCTGCGACCATCCGTCTCGTGCAGGAGGGGCGGATCGATCTCGCCCCGTTCATCACCGGACGGATCGGGCTCGACGGACTCGTGGACGAGGGGTTCGACCAGCTCATCAACAACAACGAGGAGCACGTCAAGATCCTCGTCGATCCGAACGCCTGATCCCGCCGGCGACGGTCACCCGGCCGGTGCACCGCGCACGGGGCCGCCGAGGTGATCATCACCTCGGCGGCCCTCGTCGCGTCCGGCCGTGCCCGGGTCACTCCCCGGCGGCGAGGCCCGGCAGGTCGTAGTCGATGACGAGCGGGGCATGGTCGCTCCACCGCTCGCCCCAGGTCGCGGCCCGGTCGACCCGGGCGGCCCGCGCGGCGGCGGCGAGCTCAGGCGTCGCCATCTGGTAGTCGATCCGCCAGCCGGCGTCCGTGTCGAAGGCCTTGCCGCGCATCGACCACCAGGTGTAGGGCCCGGGCACCTCGCCGGACAGCCGCCGGTGGACGTCGACGTAGCCGAGCTCCCCGAAGAACCGATCGAAGTAGGCCCGCTCCTCCGGCAAGAATCCGGCTTTCTTGCGGTTCGCCTTCCAGTTCTTGATGTCGAGCTCGGTGTGGCCGACGTTGAGGTCGCCGGTGACGAGCACGTGGTCGGCGGCGGCCCGGAGCTCGGGCAGCCGGACGAGCATCCGGTCAAGGAACCGGTACTTGTCGTCCTGCTTGGGGGTGCCCGCCTCCCCGGAGTGGACGTAGGCGGACACGACGGTCAGCGTGCTGCCGTCGGCCAGTCGGTGGTCGGTCTCGATCCACCGCCCGGACCGCGCGAAGTACTCCTCTCCGATCCCCACCCGCACGGCCTCCGCCGGAGTCCGCGACAGGACGGCGACGCCGGCCCGGCCCTTCGCCTCGGCGTCGGCGCTGTACACCGCGTACCCGCACCCGTCGAGCACGCCCTCGGCGATCTCGTTCGGGGCGCGGACCTCCTGGAGCGTGACGATCTCCGCACCCGCGCTCTCGAGCCACGGGCTCATCCCCTTGCGCCAGGCGGCGCGCACACCATTGACGTTGACTGCAGCGATTCGGATCATGGGGCAATCCTCGCACGCTCCGTGAGACGACTGCTCTCCGTCGGCCGCAGCACGTAGACTGTGTCCACAGCACTGCTTCCGAAGGAGGACGCCATGACCGACACGCCGTCGACATTCGACCTGGACCAGCTCACCATCCATCCGCTCGACGAGGTCGATGCCATGGAGCTCCGCGATTTCCTCGCCGAGCAGTCCTCGCACTTCTGGGGCGACAAGGATCTCAGCGAGGAGCACGACCCGTACTGGTTCCGCCAGATGGCATCCGGGGGTCTCGTCGCCCGCTTCCGCAACGAGATCGTGGGGTACCTGCTGGGCTGCTTCCCCAAGGACGGCCCGTCCTACATCCACCTCGTCGCCGCGCACGACGACTTCCGCCACCGCGGGATCGGCCGGCGTCTCTACACCGCCTTCATCGACCGCGCCCGCCGGCTCGGCGAGGACGAGGTCGAGGCGACGACGGTGCCGGAGAACAGCGACGCGATCTCCTTCCACTCCTCGCTCGGCTTCGAGGCCGAGCTCGTGAGCGACTACGCCGGCCCCGGTGTGGCGCGCGTGCTCTTCCACATGAAGCTCTGACGCGGGAGCGTGCGCGGCCGACCGTGCACGCCGGCATCGCTTCGGATCGCAGCGGGCCCGGAACTCCAGGGGAGTTCCGGGCCCGCTGTCGTCGTCCGCGTCTCTCAGGCCGGCCCGGCCTGCCGTTCGGCGATCTCGACGACGTTGCGCAGGAGCAGCGCCCGGGTCATCGGGCCCACTCCCCCGGGGTTCGGGGAGAGCCAGGCGGCGACCTCGGCCACCCCGGGATCGACGTCGCCGACGATCCGGCTCCTGCCGGTCTCCGGATCCTCCACCCGCGACACCCCGACGTCGAGCACGATCGCACCGGGGGCGACCGCCTCGGGCGTGACGAGCCCGGCGGACCCCGCGGCGGCGACGATGACGTCGGCGGTGCGCAGCACCTCGTCGAGGTTCCGGGTGCCGGTGTGGGTCAGGGTCACCGTCGCGTTGTGCTCCCGCCGGGTGAGCAGCGATCCGATGGACCGGCCCACCGTGACGCCGCGGCCGACGACCACGACGTGCTTCCCGGCGAGTTCGATCCCGTTGCGCTCCATGAGCTCGATGACCCCGCGCGGGGTGCACGGCAGCGGCGAGGCGATCGGCCGGTTGGCGTTGAGCACGAGCCGCCCGAGGTTCATCGGATGGAGGCCGTCGGCGTCCTTGTCCGGGTCGACCCGCTCGAGCACGGCATCGGTGTCGATGTGGTCCGGCAGCGGCAGCTGCACGATGTAGGCGGTGCACTCCGGGTCGGCGTTGAGCTCGTCGATGACCGCGTCGAGCTCCTCGGCGCTGATCGATTCCGGCAGGTCCTTCCGGATCGAGCGGATGCCGATCTGCTCGCAGTCGCGGTGCTTGCCGGCCACGTAGGACTGCGAGCCGGGGTCCTCGCCCACGAGCACGGTCCCGAGGCCGGGCACGACACCGGACTCCCGGAGCTTCGCGACGCGCTCCCGCAGCTCGTCCTTGATCGCCGCCGCGGCGGCCTTCCCGTCGAGGATCTGCGCGCTCATCAGTACTGCTCCAGACCCTCGTAGAGCGGGAAGTCGGCGGCGAGCTTCGCGACCCGTCCCCGCAGCGCCTCGACATCGGGGCCGGGCTTGAGCGCCTCGGCGATGATGTCGGCGACCTCGGTGAACTCCGCGGCCCCGAAACCGCGGGTGGCGAGCGCCGGGGTGCCGATCCGCAGGCCCGAGGTGACCATCGGGGGCCGCGGGTCGAAGGGCACGGAATTGCGGTTCACCGTGATGCCGACCTCGTGGAGGAGGTCCTCGGCCTGCTTCCCGTCGAGCTGCGAGTTCCGCAGGTCGACGAGCACGAGGTGGACGTCGGTGCCGCCGGACAGCACCGTCGCACCGGATTCGGCGACGTCGGAGGCGAGCAGCCGCTCGGCGAGGATGCGTGCTCCCTCGAGGGTGCGCTCCTGACGCTGGACGAACTCCTCGGTCCCGGCGAGCTTGAAGGCCACGGCCTTGGCCGCGATCGCGTGCATGAGCGGGCCGCCCTGCTGGCCGGGGAACACCGCGGAGTTGAGCTTCTTCGCGTGCTCCGGGTCGCGGCTGAGGATGAAGCCCGAGCGCGGGCCGCCGATCGTCTTGTGGACGGTGGAGGACACGACGTCGGCGAGCGGCACCGGGTTCGGGTGGAGTCCGGCGGCGACGAGACCGGCGAAGTGCGCCATGTCGACCCACAGGGCCGCCCCGACCTCGTCGGCGATCGAGCGGAAGGCCTCGAAGTCGAGCTGCCGCGGGTAGGCCGACCAGCCGGCGACGATGACCTTGGGCCGGTGCTCGAACGCCCGCTGCCGCACGACGTCCATGTCGATGCGGTAGGTGTCGGGGTCGACCTCGTAGGAGGCGATGTCGTAGAGGCGGCCGGAGAAGTTGATCTTCATCCCGTGGGTGAGGTGGCCGCCGTGGGCGAGGTCGAGGCCGAGGAGCTTGTCGCCGGCCCGGGCGAAGGCGTGCATGACGGCGGCGTTGGCGGAGGCGCCCGAATGGGGCTGGACGTTGGCGTACTCGGCGCCGAACAGCGCCTTGGCCCGCTCGATCGCGAGGTTCTCCGCGATGTCCACGGCCTCGCAGCCGCCGTAGTAGCGGCGACCCGGGTAGCCCTCGGCGTACTTGTTCGTCAGCACCGAGCCCGAGGCCTGCAGCACGGCGCGCGGGACGAAGTTCTCCGAGGCGATCATCTCCAGGGAGTCGCGCTGGCGGGCGAGCTCCTGGTCGAGGACCGCGGCGATCTCCGGGTCGACTGCGCCGAGCGAGGCGGTCATCGAATCGGGTGCTTCATTCATTCCTGTGACTCCTTGCGACGGTGCAGCTGCGGCCGACCGACCGCACGGGCCCAATCCTAGTCCACACCCCGGTCGCCGCCACGAGCCCGCAGCCGGCCCCGCACCCGGTCCGCCTGCCGGACCGGCTCCCGGAGCCGAGGCGCCCGCCCCTACCATGGGAGGCATGCTCACCGACCAGGAATGGGTGCTGTCGATCTCGTGCCCCGATCGCGGCGGCATCGTGCACGCGGTGACCGGCGTGCTCGTCGACGTCGACGCCACGATCACCGAGTCCCAGCAGTTCGGCTCCCAGGACACCGAGGTGTTCTTCCTCCGCCTCCAGTTCCGCACGGGTGCTCCCGAGGAGGTCATCCGCGAGGCCCTCGCCCCGGTCGTGCGGCGCCTCGGCATGTCGATCGAGCTCCACCCGGCCTCACGCCGGCAGCGCACCCTCGTCATGGTCTCGAAGGCCGGCCATTGCCTCAACACCCTCCTCTTCCAACAGGGCATCGGGGCGCTGCCGACGGACATCGTCGGCGTCGTCGGCAACCATCCCGACCTCGCAGCGCTGGCGGAGTTCCACGGAGTGCCCTTCCACCACATCCCGGTCACCCCGGAGACCAAGGACGACGCCGAGGCGCAGCTGCTGCGGCTCGTCGAGGAGCTCGACGTCGAGCTCGTCGTGCTCGCCCGCTACATGCAGATCCTGTCCCCGGCGGTGTGCGAGCGGATGCGCGGCCGGGTGATCAACATCCACCACTCCTTCCTCCCGAGCTTCAAGGGCGCCCGCCCCTACCACCAGGCCCACGCCCGCGGCGTGAAGATCATCGGCGCGACCGCGCACTACGTCACGAGCGACCTCGACGAGGGCCCGATCATCGAGCAGGACGTCGCCCGGGTGACCCACGCCCAGCCGGTGGCGGACTTCGTCGAGCAGGGGCAGGAGGTCGAGGCGTCCGTGCTCGCCCGCGCGGTGCGCTGGCACGCGCAGGGCCGGGTCATCCTCGACGGCAACCGGACCGTCGTCTTCCGCTGACCGGCGGGTCCGTCACCCGCCGGCCACCCCGGCGCCGGCCGCACCTCGGGCCCGGCACTCGCCCGGCGGCCCCGCTCCTGCCCGGATCCGCCACCGCTGTACCGGATCCGGAACATCGGCCTTCGCACGCTTCCGCCGGGCGCGACCGGCGGTCTAGCGTGGGTGCATGGCACAGACACCTCTCCGGACGCTCCCGATCCCGCGCCGCCCCGTCAACCTCGCCCGGCAGGCGCTGCTGCGGCTCGCCAACGCCGGCCTCACCACGGTCTACGGGGCCTACCGCGTGCACCCGGCGGTGTGGCGCCTCACCGCCCGCCACTACCACCCGGCGCTCGAGCGGTTCGCGAAGCTCAACGCCTGGATGATCTGCCAGCACGCGAGCCTCGACGTGCCGGCCTACCAGGACCACCTCGCCCGCTCCGGGTACTCCTTCGCCTGGTGGGACCTCGAGCGCTACACCCCGACCTCGAAGGACGACTACGTCCGCACCTACCCGGAGGCCGCGCGCTGCTGGAACGGGGAGATCGAGATCGCCGGCACCGTCGTCGACGAGTCCTCCGGATCCTCGGGCACGCCGTTCAACTGGATGCGCTCGAAGAAGGAGCTCGACACCGTCCACAAGAATGTGGCCGGCTACGTCACCATGCTGTTCGGCAGCGAGAACCTGTTCTGCATCAACGCCTTCTCGATGGGCGCCTGGGCGACCGGCACGAACACCGGGCAGGCGATGGCGAAGGTGGCGATGGTGAAGAACACCGGGCCGGACCTCGACAAGATCCTCGACACCCTGCGGCACTTCGGCCCCGGCTTCACCTACCTCATCAGCGCCTACCCGCCCTTCCTCAAGCACGTCGTCGACCGGATGGCCGCCGAGCCCGAGGTGTGGGACGCCTACACCCTCAACGGCTTCGTCGGCGGGGAGGCGATGACGGAGGGCCTGCGCGACCACCTCGAGCAGCGCTTCGCCCGGGTGTACTCCGGCTACGGCGCCTCCGACCTCACGATCGGGATGGCCGGGGAGTCCGACCTGTCCGTCGTCATCCGCCGGGCGCTGGCCGAGGACCCGGGGTTCCGGGCCGAGGTGCTCGGGGAGGACGAGGCGCGCACCCCGATGGTGTTCCAGTACAACCCGCTCGAGACCTACCTCGAGACCACCGATGACGGCGATCTCGTCGTCACCATCAACTCCGCGGCGGTGATGAGTCCGCGCCTGCGCTACAACATCGGCGACGAGGCCCGGCTCATCGACTTCCCCACCATGGTCGAGCTCACCCGCACCCGCCCGGAGCTCGCCGCGGCGTGCTCGGAGGCGTTCGCCCGGCAGCGGATGAAGCTGCCGTTCGTCCTCCTGTTCGGCCGCTCGGACTCGACGATCTCCTACATGGGAGCCAACATCTACCCGCTCGATGTGGAGAACGGGATCTACACCGACAACCCGCGCGCCCATCTCATCGAGGGCTTCCGGATCAGCCTCGACGACGTCGGGGAGCTCGAGCAGCGCCCCACCCTCCACCTGCAGCTGCGCGACCCCGCCACGGAGCCCGCGGCCGACCTCGACGACGCCGCCCGCGGCGAGCTCGCCGACACGGTGCGGGCCGGGGTCGTCGCCCACCTCACCGCGGTGTCCCGGGACTTCGCCGAATCCCTCGAGGAGGACCCGAGCGCCGCCGACCTGCGGGTGCGCGTCCACGACCACGGCGCCGGCCCGTTCGCCCGCCCGACGACGACGATCAAGAACGTCTACCTGGAGGCCTGACATGCGCTCGAACGACTTCTCCGCAGCACCCCCGCAGGCGCGGGCCGGATCGTTCTTCCTCGGCTGCAACCGCTACCGCAGCCCGCTCGCGATGCTCGGCCAGATCCGCCGCTGGCCGAAGCTCGCCCGCGCGCTCAAGCACGCACCGGGGTACCTGTGGCACCGCAGCTACTACGAGTTCCCCGACCGGATCGGCCTCCTCGTCGCCTTCGCCACCCGCGACGACCTCCTGCGCTTCGCCCGCACCCCGGAGCACCACACGATCATGCACTGGCTGGTCGGCGGGGACGGGTCCTCACCGGCACGCGGCGGCTTCATCCGGATCCTCGACGCCGAGGAGTGGGGCTACACGAACGGCGAGTTCCGCGCCGAGGACGGCCGCCTGGGCCTCATCGACCGGTTCTCCCCGGTCACCGGCGAGTCCGCGGACGCACCCACCACCGGTGGGCCCGGGACCTCCGCGGCCGGTCCGGGTACCGCCGTCACTGCACCCGCCGGCACCGCGCCAGCCGGCACCTCTGCAGCAGACCGCCCGGTCCGCTCGTGACCGTCTCCCCCGTCCGCACCCGCGCGGACCTCGCGGCGTTCCTCGAGCTGCCGGCCCGCTTGGGCCGGGACGAGGGCACGTCCGGACTGCGGGTGCCGCTGCTGCGCTCGGAGATCCGGTCCTGGCACACCGGCCGCACGTGGTTCCCGGCGCCGATCGAGCTGCTGCTGGCCCGCACCGGCGGCACCGTCACCGGCCGCACCACCGCCCACCGCTGCGCCGCGCTCGACGCACGCCTGTCGACCGGGCCGCAGGCGCTCGCGCCCACGGTCCGCGCCCTGTGCTTCGGGGCCACCGAGTTCGCCGACGAGCACGCCGCCGCAGAGCTCTTCGAGGCGCTCGGCGCGCGGGCCCGTAACACCGGCTGCACCCACCTGTTCGGTCCGGTGTCGCCGCTGCCGAACACCACCGGCGGGGTCGTCACCGCGGGCTTCGCCGAGCGCGGGTTCTTCGACTCGCCGTGGAACCCGGCACACGTGCCCGCGGCCTACGAGGCGCACGGCTTCACCCGCTGGGCTCAGGCCGATTCCTGGATCGTCGACCTCGGCGGCGTCCCGGCCGCCCGCGCCACCGCGCCCACCGCTGCCGAGGCGGCCGCCGCCGGGGTGCGTCTGCGCCACCCCTCCCGCGTGGGCACCCGCCGGTTCGTGCGCCGCCTGCGGCCCACCCTCAACCGGGCGTTCGCCGCCCTGCCGTACTACACGGAGATCGGGCCGGCGCAGATGGCCGGGCAGACCGCCGGCCTCGAAGCCCTCATGGACCCGGCACTCATCGTCACCGCCGACGGTCTCGACGACCCTCCCGCCGCTCCCCCGAGGTGCTTCGCACTCGTGGTCCCCGACCCCACCGCGATCCTCCAGCGGCACGACGGCAGGCTCGGCCCGCGGGCGGTCGCGGAGCTCCTCACGTCCCACCGCACCCGGGGCCGCGACGCGATCCTCCTCATCCAGGGCACCGACCCCGACCACTCCGGTTCCGGGCTGCTCACCCTCGTCCTCCGGCAGGTGTACGCGAACCTCATCGCCGGCGGGTACCGGCGCCTCCGGGTGACCTCGATCGGACGGGACAACCCGGGGTCGGCCGCGGTGTTCGACCGGGCCGGCGGCCGGCCGCTCCACGGGCTCACCACCTACGTCCGGGATCTGCGATGAGTGCACCCCGCCCCCAGCCCGCTCCCGCGCTGCGCGAGCGCTGGATCGCCGTCGCCGGGTGCGCGCCCTCGGCCCACAACACCCAGCCGTGGCGGCCCGTTCCCACCGGATCCGGGGTGCGGCTCACCGTCGACCCCGCGCGCACCCTGCCCGAGGCCGATCCCCGGCACGAGGACCTCCACCTCTCGCTCGGCTGCTGGGTCGAGGCGCTCACGATCGCGGCTGCGGAGTCCGGGTGGTCCCTGCAGACCGGCCCGGTGTCCGGGGTCGGGCCGGACCTCGTCCTCGACTTCCGGTTCACCCGCACGTCCGCTCCTGCGCTCACCGGATTCACCGTGCGCGAACTCCGCGCCCGGCAGGTGGACCGCGGCCGGCTCCTCCCCGATGACCGCGCGCTCGATGCCGCGGTCGCGGAGTTCGCCGCGCTGCCGGGGTGCTCGGACCTCGCGCTCAGCCAGCTGCCCGAACCGCTGTTCTCCCACCTGCAGGCGCAGTCGGCCACCCATGTGCTCTCCACTCCGGCGATGGCGGCGGAGACGCTCGGCTGGCTGCGCCTCGACCCGCGCGACCCCGCCTACCAGCGCGACGGCCTCACCGCCGACTGCCTGCGGCTGCCCGCCGGCACCCGGATGCTCGCCCCGGTGCTCGGTGCTCGGGCGGCCCCGGTCGTCGCCCGAGCGCTCGCCCGGGTGCAGCCGCTCGCCCGCCGGGTGCTCTGCACGGCGGACACCGTGAAGACCCTGCCCGCCGCGACGGCGGCGAGCTCTGCCGTCCGGGCCGTGCTGCCCGGGATCGGCCGCCCGCCGGCGCGCCTGGTCGTGTGGGGCCGCGCCGAGGATTCCGGCACGGATCCGATAACGGGGATCGCGCGCGGCCGGGACCTGCTGCGGCTGTGGCTCGTGCTGGGCCGGCACGGTCTGCGGGTGGCCGCGCACTCCGAGCTCAAGGACTGCCCGGACACCCGGGAGGGGCTCCGCGCCTTCCTGGGACGCCGCGGGCGGGAGGGTGAGCCGTGCGGGGTGTTCTCCGCCGGCCGCTCGAGCTCGCCCGTCCCCCGGGCTCCACGCCTGCCGGTCTGAGCGGCCGGTCCGCGATGCCCGCACCCGGCCACCTGCCGTGCCTGCCCGGCATCAGCGCGGGCGCAGGGTGAGCGTGTCCTCGGTCGCGGTGTCGACGGCGGCCGTGGACCAGGCCCAGCGGTCCTGGACACCTGCGGCCCAGGGCTCGGCCTGGTCGGTGTAGTGCGGGTGGAAGGCGTGGCCGCTCGCTCCGGTGAGGTTCTGCCAGGTCGAGTCGTCCCAGTCCGCGACGTCGATGACCATCCGCAGGGAGGGCACGGTGGTCGTCGCGAAGCCCGCGTCGAGGTCCGATCCGGTCGCGTTGACCACCCCGGACCCGCCGCCCACGGGATAGGGGCCGCGGTTGAACAGCGCCTCGATCGGGGCGATGCCGCTCTCCCCGAAGGAGCCGTGGGTGAGGGTGAGGGCGTGGAGCTCGCCCCAGCTCCAGCCGGCCGGGTCCTCCCCCTGGAGCTCGACGAGCTCCGTGTGCGCCTCGGCTGCCGCGGTGCGCAGCAGGGCGTCCCGGTCCCCGGCCCACCACGGGGATCCCGGGTCGTCGAGCAGCTGGTCGAGGACCAGTGCGATGCGCGATTGGTCGTCACGGGGGATGTCGGTGCCCTGCGTGGCGAGCAGCGCGGCGGTCACGCGGTCGAAGAGGACGTTCGCATAGGCCGCGGCTGCGGAGTCCGCGTCGTTGCGTCCGTCCCAGCCGGCGAGGAGCTCGAGGGCCTCGGTGACGTCCGGGTCGTCCACCGTGAGCTCGGCGTAGGCGCGCTGCAGGGGTGCGGCCACCGGGGAGACGGTGTCGAGCTGGATCGCGGCGAGGTCCGCGCCGGTCACGGGACCGGCGGCGACGGCCTCGTCGAGGAGATCGACGATCCGGGCGGCACGGTCCCCGTAGTCCCAGTCGCGGCTGAGCGGGTGCCGGTAGGCGTCGTCGACGATCGCGTTGTTCGCCGTGACGATGATCCCGGAGTCCGGGTTGTACTCCACCGGCAGCTCGGAGAACGGGATGAATCCCTGCCAGTCGTAGGCGCTGTCCCAGCCCGGTTGGGGCATCCAGCCGTCCCCGGCGCCGCGGATCGGCAGCCGGCCGGGTGCCTGGTAGCCGATGTTGCCGTCGACGTCGGCGTAGACGAGGTTCTGCGCCGGGACGTCGAAGAGCGCGGCCGCGGCCCGGAAGTCGGAGAAGTCCCGGGCCCGGTTGAGGGCGAAGATCGCCTGCGCGGTGGTACCGGCTTCGAGCGCGGTCCAGCGCAGGCTGAGCGCGTGCTCGCCGGACCAGTCGTCCGCGGCGTCCGTGCTCTCCCCGGCAGAGGTTCCGGCCCCGCCCCCGGCACCAGGCCCGGCCCCGGCATCGGCCCCGGCATGGGTTCCGGTGGGCGGGGAGGCCGCGATCCCGGTGAACTCCGGGGTGAGCCCGGAGACGATCGGGCCGTGCCCGGTCGTCCGCACGGTGATCTCGACGTCCTCGCCGCCGGCCACCCGGAGGGTCTCCTCCCGGGTCTCGAAGGGGACCTTCTCGCCGTCGCGCCAGTAGCCGTCCGCGTCGACCCGTTCGACGTAGAGGTCCGCGACATCGGTGGTGAGGTTGGTGAACCCCCAGGCGACCTGCGCGTTGTGGCCGATGACGATCCCGGGCAGCCCCGAGAAGGAGAATCCCGCGACGTCGAACGGGCAGTCCGGCGTGACCTCGGAGCAGCGGAGCTGCATCTGCGTCCACACCGAGGGCAGGGAGGCGCCGAGGTGGGGATCGTTGGCGAGCAGCGGGCTTTCGGTCGCGGTGTGCTCACCGGACACCACCCAGGAGTTCGAGCCGATGCCCTCGCCCTGTCCGCCGACGAGCGCGTCGACCTCGGCGAGGATCTCCGCCAGGCCGCCCGCGGCGAACAGCGCGCCCGCCTCGGGGTGTGCCGCTGCGCTCCCCGGCTCCCGATGATCGGCGGTTCCACCGCCGCGCTGCGCAGGCTCCGCCGGAGCACCGGCGGGCTGCGGCACCTCGCCGTCGCCGATCCCGGCGCCGCTGGGATCCTCGGCCAGTATCACCGGATGCTCGTCGAAGGGGTGCCGGGATAGAGATCGGCGATCCGCTCCGGATCGAGGTCACCGGCCAGCAGCGCGCGGGCGGTCTCGTCCTCGATGTTCGTCCGCAGGTCCCAGGCCATCGCCTTGAGCCAGGCGACGGAGTCCGCCGGCGTCCACGGTTCCGGGGAGGACCCGCGGTTCTGCAGCCCGAGCACCGAGTACTCGAGACCGAGTCCGCCGCCGGAGCGCTCCTCGAGATAGGCGTTGACCCCGGCGGCGTAGGCCTCGTAGTACCCGCGCTCCTCGGCGGGCAGTGCGGCGACCTCGGCCTGTGCGGTGCGGTGCCAGCCGAGTGTGCGGAGGAAGGTGTCGGTGGGGACCTGGGACTCGCCGAACAGCTCGGAGAGCCGGGCGCTCGTCATGTGCCGGCGGAAGTCCATCTCCCAGAAGCGGTCCTGGGCGTGGACGAAGCCCTGCGCGAACAGCAGGTCGTCGGCGCGGGCGGCGGTGATCGTGGGGACGCCGCGGGCATCGCGCTGCACGGTCACCGTCTCCTGGAGGCCCGGCACCTCGAGGGTGCCGTCGGTCTGCGGGAAGGCCCGCACCACCGACCAGGCGGCGACCCCGCTGAGCACGAGGACGAGGACGAGCAGCGCGGCGAGGACGAGCATGAGGATCCGCCGCAGGCGTCCACGGCGCCGGCGCGCAGCAGGGCGAACGTCGGTGCGCGAGGGGCTGCGGGGCATCGGGGATCTCCTGTCCTCGGTTGCCCCGAGCCTATCCCGGATCCGCCATGCCGCCCCGGGTCAGCGGCGCGCCACAGCGTCGCGGACTGCCGCACCGCCGCACGGGAGCGCGGATCCCCGGGGAGGACGACGACGGCGGTGCGTGCACTCGGCACGCACCGCCGTCGGGGCGATCGTCGATCCGCGGGAGCGGATCAGCAGGTCACTTGTCCTCGGACTTCTCCTCGGCTGACTCCGCCTCGGCCATCTCGTCCTCGGAATCGGACTCGGTGGTGACGTCCGGCTCGGTCGCCGGAGTCTCCTCGGTCGACTCCGCGTCCTTCGAGCCGGTGTCCTGGGACTCCTCGGCCTTGGGCGCGGCCGCGGCGGTGGCCGCCTCGGCCTCCTTGACGGTCGCCTGCTTGGGCGAGTACGCCTCGAGGACGAGCTCGATCACGGCCATCGGGGCGTTGTCGCCCTTGCGGGGGCCGATCTTGGTGATGCGGGTGTAGCCGCCCGGACGCTCGGCCACGGCCGGAGCGATCGAGGTGAACAGCTCGTGCACGATCGACTTGTCGGCGATCTGGCCGAGCACGCGGCGGCGTGCGGCCAGGTCTCCGCGCTTGGCGAAGGTGATGAGGCGCTCCGCGACGGGACGGAGGCGCTTGGCCTTCGTCACGGTCGTGGTGATCGACTTGTGCTCGAACAGCTGGGACGCCATGTTGTTCAGCAGCATCCGCTCGTGCGCCGGGGAGCCGCCGAGGCGGGGACCCTTGGTGGGCGTAGGCATGATTTATCTCCTTGGAATTCTTAGAACTGCTCGTCCTCGACGAAGGACACGTCCTCGCCGTCGACCGGGCTCTCGTAGCCGGCGGGGCTGTCCTTGAGGCTCAGGCCGAGCTCGCTGAGCTTCTGCTTGACCTCGTCGATCGACTTCGAACCGAAGTTGCGGATGTCCATGAGGTCGGTCTCGCTGCGACCGACGAGCTCGCCCACGGTGTGGATCCCCTCGCGCTTGAGGCAGTTGTACGAGCGGACGGTGAGATCGAGATCCTCGATCGCCAGGGCGAGGTCGGCGGCGAGGGCGGCATCGACCGGCGACGGTCCGATGTCGATGCCCTCGGCCTCGACGTTGAGCTCACGGGCCAGCCCGAACAGCTCGACGAGGGTCTTGCCGGCCGAGGCCACGGCATCACGCGGGGTGATGGAGGGCTTCGTCTCGACGTCGACGACGAGGCGGTCGAAGTCCGTGCGCTGCTCGACACGGGTGGCCTCGACCTTGTAGGTGACCTTGAGCACCGGCGAGTAGATCGAGTCGACCGGGATCCGGCCGATCTCGGCGTCGGCGTTCTTGTTCTGCGCCGAGGACACGTAGCCGCGACCGCGCTCGATCGTGAGCTCCATGTCGAGGCGGCCGTCCTCGTTGAGGGTGGCGATGAACAGTTCCGGGTTGTGGATCTCCACTCCGGCGGGGGCGGAGATGTCCTCGGCGGTGACGGCGCCGGGACCCTGCTTGCGCAGGTAGGCCACGACGGGCTCGTCGAACTCCGAGGAGACTACGAGGGACTTGAGGTTGAGGATGAACTCGGTGACATCCTCCTTCACGCCCGGGACCGTGGTGAACTCGTGAAGCACACCATCGACCCGGATGCTCGTGACGGCGGCACCGGGAATGGAGGACAGCAGGGTTCGCCGCAGCGAGTTGCCGAGGGTGTAGCCGAAGCCCGGTTCGAGCGGTTCGATGACGAACCGCGACCGGTAGGTGTCTACAGCCTCTTCCGTGAGCGTGGGACGCTGTGCAATCAGCACGTGGGCTTCCTTTCGGCGAGCATCCGCTATATGACGCTCGCAATGCACTTGAGAGTATCGCTACTCGTGACGCTTGCGGTGGTGGGTGGCCCGGCGTCCGATCGCAGCGGACCCGTGGGGTCCGCCGGATCGTCCGGCCGGTCCGGGTCAGCCGCGCCGGCGCTTGGGCGGGCGGCAGCCGTTGTGCGGCGTCGGGGTGACGTCCTGGATGGTGCCCAGCTCGAGGCCGGCGGCCTGGAGGGAGCGGATCGCGGTCTCGCGTCCGGAGCCCGGGCCCTTGACGAACACGTCGACCTTCTTGAGGCCGTGCTCCTGGGCGCGGCGGGCGGCGGACTCCGCGGCCATCTGCGCAGCGTACGGGGTGGACTTGCGGGAGCCCTTGAAGCCGACCTCACCGGAGGAAGCCCATGAGATCACGGCTCCGGTCGGGTCGGTGATCGACACGATCGTGTTGTTGAACGTCGACTTGATGTGGGCCTGGCCGTTGACGACGTTCTTCTTGTCCTTGCGGCGGGTCTTGCGGGCAGCGGAGGCTGCGCGTGTCTTGGGAGGCATAAGTGTGGATTCTCCTGATTCGAAGGCTGGAGGGCTTACTTCTTCTTACCGGCCACCGTGCGCTTGGGGCCCTTGCGGGTGCGCGCATTGGTCTTGGTGCGCTGGCCGCGGACGGGGAGTCCCCGGCGGTGGCGCAGGCCTTCGTAGCTGCCGATCTCGACCTTGCGGCGAATGTCGGCGGCGACCTCGCGACGGAGGTCGCCCTCTACCTTGAATGTGCCTTCGATGTAGTCGCGCAGCTGCACGAGCTCGGCATCGGACAGATCTTTCACGCGGGTGTCCGGGTTGATCCCGGTCTCCGTCAGGGTCTGGCTCGCACGAGTGCGGCCCACACCGAAAATGTATGTCAGGGCGACTTCCACGCGCTTCTCACGCGGGAGGTCGACTCCGGCAAGACGTGCCATTGTGTGTACTCCATGGGTTGTTCGGAGGTGCTTGCTCAGACCTGTCCGGTGCTCTCACCGGTCCGCGGCCTCCGAGCCGCGGGTGTCGTCCTGTGTCCAGGGGGCGAGGCCTGCTTGGGTGTGGTGCTCGCTGGCGCCGCGGGTGCGGCACAGCTGTGTCGATCTGCTCGAGGTGAGCGAATCAGCCCTGACGCTGCTTGTGGCGCGGGTTGTCGCAGATCACCATGACGCGGCTGTTGCGCCGGATGACCTTGCAGTTCTCACAGATCTTCTTGACGCTGGGCTTGACCTTCATCGTTAATCCTTCTTCTCACCGCGAAGACCCCGGGCCAGGACCCGGGGGCTGTGAGCGGCGAAAACTGTCGAAAAGACCGTTTACTTGTACCGGTAGACGATACGTCCGCGGGACAGATCGTAGGGAGACAGCTCCACCACGACGCGGTCCTCGGGGAGGATGCGGATGTAGTGCTGGCGCATCTTTCCTGAGATGTGCGCGAGCACCTTGTGCCCGTTGGTCAGCTCGACGCGGAACATCGCGTTCGGCAGAGCCTCCACAACAGAGCCCTCGATCTCAATGACCCCTTCTTTTTTGGCCATATCGTTCGTCAACCTCATCTTCCCGTGGCCGTAGGACGGCCACGCATCGTTCGTATCTCGGATCCTCTTCGGTCTCCCGGGCGGGTTCCGATTCGACCGGGATCTGCAGGTGGGGAATCCACCGCCGGCGGGCCTCCGTGCGCTAAGCTCGGGTGCGACACGGCGGGTTCTTTCCTTGCCCATAACAGACCAGTGAACTACTCTACCGGAATCGGGTCGCGCATGCCAACCGAGCGTCGTCGCGTCCGTCGGCCCCGCTCCGTGCGGGCGCGCCGGGCCGAGGATCTCCGTCTGCTCCGCACGCTGCTCGCCGTCGACCCGCTCCCCCGCGCCGACCTCGGCGCCCTGTCCGCCGAGCTCCGTCCCGCCCGCGGCCGCTCCTCCTCCCTGACGGGGCGCCTCCGCAGCCGCCTGCGCATCGACGACCGGCGCGGCCCCCGGCTCCTCGCCGCCGCCCACGACCTCTCCGCCGCCGAGGTGGCCCGCGCCCTCGACACCGTGCCGGCGCTCGAACCGGTGCCGCGCGGGCCGGCCCGCTGGGTCCCCGTGCCGCTGCGCGGCCTCACCGCCCCCGGGTCCGCCGCTGCGCGGCCGGCGGAGGGGGAACGGAACCGGCCCGTCCGACCGCTCTCGATCCGGCAGGGACGTCTGAGCGACTGCTGGTTCATCGCAGTGCTCGCCGCCTGCGAGCACATGCGCCCCGGATTCACCGCCTCGCTCGTCCGGCCCACCGACAACGGGCTCGTCGAGGTGCGGCTCCACACGCCGGGGGCCCGCTGGGTGACGCTGAGCCCCCGCGTTCCCGCCGCGCACCGCGCCGGGGACCGCCGGCTGCGACCGAACGCCGCCTCGCTCGTGGAGAAGGCGGCCGCACTGACCTACGGGCGCGGCTCCTACCGGCGGATCCAGGGGGACTTCGCCGGCGTCGCGCTCGGGCTCCTCACCGGCCGGTGGTGCCCGGCCCAGCCGGTCCCGCTGCGCCTGTCGCGGATCGAGCACTGGCTCGCGGCCGGACGTCCGGTCGTCGCCTCGACGCTCGTGCGACCCGGCGGATCGTTCCGGGTGCCGCGGGAGGACGACGCGCACCGCTCGGTCGCCGTCATGGACGGCCACGTCTACGTGGTGCGGCGGGTCGCCCGGCTGAGCGAGGACGGCTCACCCGACCCGCACGGGCCGCTGCGGGTCCATGTGCACAATCCGCTCGGCGGCGCCGAGGCCGAACCCCGGCGCACCGATCTGTTCCTCTCCGCGGCCCAGCTCCGCCGCACGTTCATCAGCGTCAATGTCGGCCCCCGCCTGCGCTGAGGCCCCGCCGACCGAGCGGTACCGTGGAGGCATGACGATTCCCGAGTACACCCCGGACCAGCTCCGCGCCCGCGGCGGCCTCAAGTGGACCGCGATCCCCGAGACCCTGGGCGCCTTCATCGCCGAGGCCGACTTCGGCACCGCCCCGGCCGTGCACTCGGCCCTCGCCGAGCTCACCGAGAAGGAGCTCTTCACCTACACGCCGCCGGCGATGCTCCGGGATCTCCGCGAGGCCACCGCCGAGCACTGCGCACGGAGCTTCGGCTGGGACATCGCCCCCGCACAGGTCGCCGCTGTGCCCGATGTCATCACCGCGTACCGCGCGATGATCGACCTGTTCACCGCACCGGGCACCCCGGTCGTCCTCATGACCCCGGCGTACATGCCGTTCTTCAATGTGCCGCCGCTGTGCGGACGCGAGATCCGCGAGGTGCCGATGATCCGCACCGCCGACGGCTGGGACGTCGACGGGCCCGCCCTCGAGTCCGCGCTCGCCGGCGGCGGGCTGCTCGTCCTCTGCAATCCCCACAACCCGATCGGCAAGGTCTACGAGCGCACCGAGCTCGAGGCCATCAGCCGGATCGTCGAGGCCACGGGGTCCCGGGTGTTCGCCGACGAGATCCATGCCCCGCTCGTCTTCCCGGGCGCCCGCCACATCCCCTACGCCACGGTGTCCGAGGCTGCCGCAGAGCACTCGATCACCGCGCTGTCGGCCTCCAAGGCGTTCAACATCCCGGGCCTCAAGTGCGCGCAGATGGTGTTCACGAACCGCGTCGACGCCGCCCGGTTCGCCGAGCTCGGCGAGTTCGTCGCGCACTCGACGGCGAGCCCCGGCATCGTCGCGACGACCGCGGCCTACCGGGAGGGTGGGGACTGGCTGGCGGAGCTGCTGGCCTACCTCGACGACAACCGAGCAGCGCTCGCGGCCCTGCTCGCCGAGCGGCTGCCGGAAGCGGGACACCTGCCGTCCGCCGGGAGCTACATCGCCTGGGTCGACCTGCGGGCCTACGACCTCGGCGAGGACCCCGTCCGGTTCCTCCGCGAGTCCGCCGGGATCGCGCTGACGAACGGCCGCGAGTGCGGTGAGGCCGGCGCCGGGCACGTGCGCATCAACACCGCGACCCCGCGGGCGGTCCTCACGGAGATCGTCGAACGGATGGCCGAGGCGATCGACGGCCGGCAGGAGGCGCCTGCGGATCCCACTCGATGAGGTCCGCATTCGGCAGCGCCTGCACCCGGCTCAGCACGGCGGGGCCGAACGCTGCCCAGTAGTACTCGTAGAGCATGCCCATGCAGCGGCCCAGCCGGGTGTGGATGGCGAGGCCGGGGGCGAGGTCTGCCGGCAGGACCGGTGCGCTCATGAGCTCGCCGGAGACTGCATAGTAGAGATCGAAGTAATCGACCAGGCCGAGTTCGGAGCCGCCGAGTGCTGCGGCGACCCGCGCCTCGGCATCGCCGATCATGCTTCGCAGCGCGGCGATCCCGAATGCCCGGTCGGCCCAGCGCCGGGCCTGGTCCATGTCTTCGGGCACGAGGGAGCAGAACTCGAGCCAGGCCCTGCCTTCGACCCCGATGTCCGCACCGACCTCAGCCCGGAACCCGGCGACCGCCTCGGTGAGAGCGATGAGCACTCCCGGCCGGAGCGGCCGGTAGCCGGATCTCCGTGCAAGGTAGAGCACGCGGTCACGATCGGAGCGACGAGCCTCGGGGATCGACAGGACGACGGCGGCGAACGCCCCGGAGAACTCCGTGTGCTCCACCCGCCCGGCGAGCCGCCCATAGCTCGGGCGCAGGGCCTCGGCGAGGCGGTACACGGCGATCCTGCCCACCTGGGACCGGTGCAGCAGACCGCGTGAGACGAGGCGCACGACCTGGTTGCGAGCAGCGGATTCGCTGTAGCCGTGGAGAGCGAGCACCGAGGTGATCACCGGCCCCGGCACTGCGCTCGCCCCGAGCGAGCCGAACACGGAGACCACGTCGAAACCACCGCGGGTGATGCGGTAGCGGTGCTGATCCGTCACTGTGCGTCTCCGTTTCGGGAGGACGTGGCAAGGGGTGAACCGCCACCATAGCGTGGACAGCGATACCCGTTGTCTCAGAAAGGTCCACCATGTCCCAGTCCTTCGCAGCAGCGCTCGAGAGCGCTCGCGCTGCCCACAGCTTCTCCCTCGCCGCGGCCAGCGTGGCGGCCTCGATCACCGTAGTCATCGCCTTCGCAGCATTCATGATCGTCGGTGCAGGCATCACCACCACCGCGACATGGATGTTCGCACTCGGTCTCCTGGCAGCAGGCGGGACCTATCTGGGAACCTTCCTGGGAGTCCGCGGGAAGATGAGGGAGGTGCCGGACACCCGGGCCGCTGCCGCACAGGTCTGATCCGGGTGCGTCCACGTGACGCCCGCGCCCGCTTCACCGCTGGATACGACGACGGCCGGAGTGCACACGCACTCCGGCCGGTCCGTTCGGCGGGCCCGGTGGCCCGCCGGTGCCGCGTCAGTCCTCGAGCGGCACCGGGGTCACGCCGTAGGCGGCGAGGCGCTCGGCCCCGCCGTCCTCGGCGGTGAGCACCCAGATCCCGCGCTCGTGGCGAGCCACTGTGTGCTCCCAGTGGGCGGCCCGCGCCCCGTCGACGGTGACGACGGTCCAGTCGTCGTCGAGGGTGCGCGAGGCGATGTCACCGGCGACGAGCATCGGCTCGATCGCCAGGCACAGCCCGGGCCGGATCTTCGGCCCCATGTTCCTGGCCCGGTAGTTGAGCACCTCGGGCTCCATGTGCATCTGCGTGCCGATGCCGTGCCCGGTGTAGTCCTCGAGCAGCCCGAGGTCCGGAGCCTCGGCCAGCGCGAACTCCTCGATCGCCGCACCGATCTCGCCGACCCGCTTGGCGCGGGCGAAGGCCGCGATGCCGGCCCACATCGATTCCTCGGTGATGTCGGAGAGACGCCGGTCGGCCGCACTCGCGTGCTCCCAGCCGCCGACGCAGAGGGTGAAGGCGGAGTCGCCGTGATAGCCGTCGACGATCGCTCCGCAGTCGATCGACACGAGGTCGCCGGCCTCGAGGACGCGCGCGCCGGGGATGCCGTGGACGATCTCCTCGTTCACGGAGATGCAGGCCACAGCGGGGAACCCGTGATAGCCCTTGAAGTTCGAGCGCGCACCGGCCTCGGCGATGACGGCGGCCGCGGCTGCGTCGACCTCGGCGGTGGTGGCCCCGGGCACGGACGCGGCACGGGCGGCCGCGAGGGCCGCCCGTGTGACGAGACCGGCGCGGCGCATCGTGCGGATCTGCGCCTCGGTCTTGAGCTCCAGCTTGGATCCGAACACTCAGTGCCCGATCTGCGCGAGGATGCGGTCGGTGATCGCATCGATCTCACCGAGCCCGTCGACCTGGCGCAGCAGACCGCGGTCGGCGTAGACCCGGGTCAGCGGCTGCGTCTGCTCGGCATAGACGTCGAGGCGGTGGCGGATGACCTCCTCGGTGTCGTCGGAGCGGCCCTGGAGCTGCGCGCGGGCGAGCAGGCGCTCGACGACCTCGTCGGTGTCGGCGGTGAGCTCGACGACGTGGTCGAGCGACTCGCCGAGGTCGGACAGCATCGAGTCGAGCTCGGCGACCTGCGCCTCGGTGCGCGGGTAGCCGTCGAGCAGGAACCCGGGCTGGGCGTCGTCCTGGGCGAGGCGGTCCTTGACCATCGAGTTGGTGACCTCGTCCGGCACGTACTCGCCGGAGTCCATGTAGCGCTTCGCGGTCTTCCCGAGTTCGGTCTCCCCGGCGACGTTCGCACGGAAGATGTCCCCGGTGGAGATCGCCGGGATGCCGAGCTTCTCCGCGAGGCGGGCGGCCTGGGTGCCCTTGCCCGCCCCCGGCGGGCCGATGAGGATGATCCGTTCGCTCATGGTGTGTTCCTTTCAGGATGGTCCCGCCCACGGCCGGCGCCCGGGACGGGCGCGGCCGATGCGGTCGTGGTCAGCGCAGCAGCCCCTCGTAGTGGCGCTGCTGCATCTGCGAATCGATCTGCTTGACGGTCTCCAGGCCCACACCGACGATGATGAGGAGCGAGGTGCCGCCGAACGGGAAGTTCTGGTTGGCATCGATGAGCACCAGCGCGATGAGCGGGATCATCGCGACGAACGCGAGGTACAGCGAGCCCGGGAAGGTGATCCGGGTGAGCACGTAGCTCAGGTACTGCTCCGTCGGCCGTCCGGCGCGGATGCCGGGGATGAAGCCGCCGTACTTCTTCATGTTGTCTGCGACCTCCTCCGGGTTGAAGGTGATCGCGACGTAGAAGTACGTGAAGAAGATCGTCAGCAGGAAGTACACGAGCATGTAGACCGGGTGGTCGCCCGTCGTGAGGTACTCGGTGATCCACTGCACCCACTGCGCCTCGGGGTCACCGAACTGCGCGATGAGGCTCGGCAGGTACAGGACCGAGGAGGCGAAGATCACCGGGATCACACCGGCCTGGTTGACCTTGATCGGGATGTAGGTCGAGGTCCCGCCGAACATCCGACGGCCGACCATGCGCTTGGCGTACTGCACCGGGATGCGGCGCTGGGACTGCTCGACGAACACGACGAGCGCGACGATCGCGAGGCCGACCGCGACGACGATGAGGAAGATGTCGATGCCCTGCGAGGTGAGGATCGCGCCGAAGGCGGCCGGGAAGCCGGCAGCGACGGCGGTGAAGATCAGCAGCGACATGCCGTTGCCGACGCCCCGCTCGGTGATCTGCTCGCCGAGCCACATGATGAGGCCGGTGCCGGCGGTCAGGGTGATGACGATGATGAGGACGCCCCACCAGGTGTCGTTGACGATGAGGTCCTGGCAGCCTTCGACATTGCCGAACAGCGCACCGGTGCGCACCGTGGAGACGAGGGTCGTGGCATTGAGGATGCCCAGTCCGATCGTCATGTACCGGGTGTACTGGGTGAGCTTCGCCTGGCCGGAGGCGCCCTCCTTGTGGAGGGCCTCGAAGCGCGGGATCACCACGCGCAGGAGCTGGGTGATGATGCTCGCCGTGATGTAGGGCATGATGCCGAGCGCGAAGATCGACAGCTGGAGCAGCGCTCCGCCGCTGAACAGGTTGACGAGCCCGAACGCACCCTGGTTGAGCTGCGGGTTGGCGACGCACTGCTGGACCTGCGCGTAGTCGATGCCGGGGGCGGGGATGTACGAGCCGAGCCGGTAGAGCACGATCACGCCGAGTGTGAAGAGGAGTTTGTTCCTCAGATCGGGCGTTTTGAAAGCCCGCCCAATTGCGCCGAGCAAGCGTCCTCCTGGGGGTGTCCACCAAGGCGGGCGGCCGCGCGCGTGCGCAGGGGCCGGCGATCCTCGGATGATGAGTCGTTGAGAGTACCTGTTGAACTGTAGCAGGGTGGTTCCGCGCCCCTGAAACCGAACGGCCGGCCCCGGACGGGGGTCCGCCGGTGCACGCTCAGGGGTGCGGACGCGACAGGAGGGAGGCCGCCCGCAGGCGACCTCCCTCCCAGCGACCGGGCCGAGGGGTCACCCTCAGGCGGTCGTCGTCTTCCCTCCGGCCGCTTCGATCTTCTCGATCGCGGACGCGGAGAACTTGTCGGCGGTGATGTCGAGCTTGACGGAGATCTCTCCGGTGCCCAGCACCTTGACCGGCTGCTTGGGGCGCACGGCGCCCTTGGCGACCAGGTCCTCGACGCCCACGGTGCCGCCCTCGGGGAACAGCGACGAGAGCTTGTCGAGGTTGACGACCTGGAAGGTCACCTTGTTCGGGTTCTTGAACCCGCGCAGCTTCGGGAGCCGCATGTGGAGCGGGGTCTGCCCGCCCTCGAAGCCGTGCGGAACCTGGTAACGAGCCTTCGTTCCCTTGGTGCCGCGACCGGCGGTCTTGCCCTTCGACGCCTCACCGCGACCCACACGGGTCTTCGCGGTCTTGGCGCCGGGGGCAGGACGCAGGTGGTGCAGCTTCAGCACATTCTCTTCTGCCATCTCAATCCACCTCTTCGCACTTCACCAGGTGGCGCACGGTGTTCACCATGCCGCGGAACTCCGGCCGGTCCTCTTTCACGACGACGTCGTTGATCTTCTTGAGACCGAGGCTCCGGAGGGTTTCGCGCTGGTTCTGCTTGCCACCGATTTCGGACTTGATCTGCGTGATCTTCAGCTGTGCCATCAGGCGTTCGCTCCGCTCTCCTGTGCGCGCAGCATCGCGTACGGCGCGACTTCGTCGACCGGCAGGCCGCGGCGGGCCGCGACCTCCTCGGGACGCTCGAGGCCCTTGAGCGCCGCGATCGTGGCGTGCACGATGTTGATGGCGTTCGAGGAGCCCAGCGACTTCGACAGGATGTCGTGGACGCCGGCGCAGTCGAGGACGGCGCGGACCGGACCGCCGGCGATCACGCCGGTACCCGGGGCGGCCGGACGCAGCAGGACGACGCCTGCGGCGGCCTCACCCTGCACCGGGTGCGGGATGGTCTTCTGGATGCGGGGGACGCGGAAGAAGTTCTTCTTCGCCTCCTCGACACCCTTGGCGATGGCCGCGGGAACTTCCTTGGCCTTGCCGTAGCCCATGCCCACCATGCCGTTGCCGTCACCGACGACGACGAGCGCGGTGAAGGAGAACCGGCGTCCGCCCTTGACCACCTTCGACACGCGGTTGATGGTGACGACGTGCTCGATGAACTGGTTCTTGTCGTCGCGGTCCTGCCGGTTGCCGCGACGGCCGTCGCGGCCGCCGCCCTCGCCGCGGCCCCGGCCGCGACCGCGGTTGCGGTCATCGGTCTGCGGGGTCTCGGTCTGGGCCACCTGCTGGTCCTTGTTCTCTTCAGTGCTCACAGGGACAGTCCTCCTTCGCGTGCACCTTCGGCGATCGCGGCGACACGACCGTGGTAGGTGTTGCCGCCGCGGTCGAACACCACGGACTCGATGCCCGCGGCCTTGGCGCGCTCGGCGACGAGCTCGCCGACCCGGCGTGCCTTCGTGGTCTTGTCGTCGCCGGCGGACCGGAGATCGGCTTCCATGGTGGAGGCCGATGCCAGGGTCTTCCCGACGCTGTCGTCGATGACCTGCACGAACACGTGGCGGCTCGATCGCTTGACGACGAGACGGGGACGCTCGGCAGTGCCGTTGATGTGCTTGCGCAGACGGACGTGGCGGCGAGCGCGTGCAGCGCCCTTGCCCTTGCCGTAGCTCTGCTTCTTTCCGAAGGCCATGGTCACTTACCAGCCTTTCCGACCTTGCGGCGAACGTTCTCGCCGGCGTAGCGCACACCCTTGCCCTTGTAGGGCTCGGGCTTGCGCAGCTTGCGGATGTTTGCCGCCACCTCGCCGACGAGCTGTTTGTCGATGCCGGAGACGGTCAGCTTGTTCTGGCCCTCGACCGAGAAAGTGATCCCGGCCGGCGGCTCGACGGTGATCGAGTGGCTGTAGCCGAGGGCGAACTCGAGGTTCGAGCCCTTGGCCTGCACGCGGTAACCGGTGCCGACGATCTCGAGCGACTTCGAGTAGCCCTCGGTGACGCCGACGATCTGGTTGTTGATCAGGGTGCGGGTGAGTCCGTGGAGCGAACGCGATTCGCGCTCGTCGTTCGGACGGGTGACGCTCACGGCGCCGTCCTCGAGGGTGACCTCGATGGGCTCGGCGACGGTGAGTCCGAGCTCGCCCTTCGGTCCCTTGACGGAGACGCGGCGACCGTCGATCTTCACCTCGACACCGGAGGGAACGGAGATCGGCTGCTTGCCAATACGTGACATTGTGCTCTCCCCCTTCCTTACCAGACGTAGGCGAGGACTTCCCCACCCACGCCCTTCTTCGATGCTTGCTTGTCGGTGAGCAGACCCGAGGAGGTCGACAGGATCGCGATTCCGAGTCCGCCGAGCACCTTGGGCAGGTTCGTGCTCTTCGCGTAGACCCGCAGACCGGGCTTCGACACGCGGCGGATGCCGGCGATCGAGCGCTCGCGGTTGGGGCCGAACTTGAGGTCGAGCTCGAGCTTCTTGCCGACCTCGGCGTCAGCGACGCGCCAGTCGGAGATGAAGCCCTCGGTCTTGAGGATCTCGGCGATGTTCGACTTCAGCTTGCTGTAGGGCATGCTGACATCCTCGTGGTACGCCGAGTTGGCGTTGCGCAGACGCGTGAGCATGTCTGCGACGGGATCAGTCATTGTCATTGGGCTGTTGCCCTTCCTCGTTGGGGTTTCGTCGGCGGCGTGCGCCGCGTCGGACCTACAACGTAGAGATTCAGTTGGTCTTGAACGGGAAGCCCAGGTGGCGCAGCAGCGCCCGGCCTTCGTCGTCGGTCTTGGCGGTGGTCACCACGGTGATGTCCATGCCGCGGACGCGGTCGATCGCGTCCTGGTCGATCTCGTGGAACATCGACTGCTCGGTCAGACCGAAGGTGTAGTTCCCGTTGCCGTCGAACTGGCGGTCCGACAGTCCGCGGAAGTCGCGGATGCGCGGCAGCGCGAGCGAGACGACGCGGTCGAGGAACTCCCACATCCGGGCCCCGCGCATGGTGACGTGGGCGCCGATCGGCTGTCCCTCGCGCAGCTTGAACTGCGCGATCGACTTCCGGGCCTTCGTCACCACGGGCTTCTGGCCGGTGATGAGGGTGAGGTCGCGGATCGCGCCCTCGATGAGCTTGGAATCGCGCGCGGCGTCTCCGACACCCATGTTCACGACGACCTTGACGAGGCCAGGGACCTGCATCGGGTTGCCGTAGCCGAACTCCTCCTGGAGCTTCGGCACGATGTCTTCACGGTAGACCTGCTTGAGGCGCGGTGCCGGGCGGGTCTGCACGGTGCTGTCGGTCATCAGATGTCCTCCCCGGTACGACGCGAGACGCGGACCCGCACGGTGCGGGTGCGGCCGTCGCGCTCGACTTCCTCGGTGCGGTAGCCCACGCGGGTCGGCTTGTTGTCCTTGGGATCGACGAGCATCACCTTGGCCACGTGGATCGGTGCCTCGTGGATCTCGATGCCGCCCGCCGTGGCGCCCGAGGCGGTCTGGCCGGCCTTGCGGTGCTTGGTCACCCGGTTGACGCCCTCGACGAGGACGCGGTTGGTCTCGGGGAACACCTCGAGGACCTTGCCCTGCTTGCCGCGGTCGCCCCCGCGCGAGGCGCGGGCACCGGCGATGACCTGCACGAGGTCACCCTTCTTGATCTTGAGCTTTGCTGCCATGCTCACAACACCTCCGGCGCCAGCGAGATGATCTTCATGAACTTCTTGTCGCGCAGTTCGCGCCCGACGGGTCCGAAGATGCGGGTTCCACGAGGCTCGCCGTCGGTCTTGAGGATGACCGCTGCGTTCTCGTCGAACTTGATGTACGAGCCGTCGGCGCGACGGCGCTCCTTGACGGTGCGGACGACGACCGCCTTGACGACGTCGCCCTTCTTGACGTTGCCGCCGGGGATGGCGTCCTTGACGGTGGCGACGATCGTGTCGCCGATGCCGGCATAGCGCCGGCCGGAACCGCCGAGGATCCGGATCGCGAGGATCTCCTTCGCGCCCGTGTTGTCGGCGACCTTGAGTCGCGACTCCTGCTGGATCACTGCTTATCTCCTGTCGTCTCGTCGGTTCTCACCGGTGGCGAGCCTGACGGAACGGATGGTTGACGTGGGTGCCCTGCCCCGGGAGTCCCGGTGGCCGCCGCGGAAGGGGCGGGACCGGGGGGAACCCGGGGCGTGTGCGGGCCTCTTACTTGGCGCGCTCGACGATCTCGACGAGCCGCCAGCGCTTGGTCGCCGACAGCGGACGGGTCTCGGACACGACGACGAGGTCGCCGATGCCTGCCGTGTTCTGCTCGTCGTGGACCTTGATCTTGCTGGTCTTCCGCATGATCTTGCCGTAGAGACGGTGCTTCTTGCGGTCCTCGACCTCCACCACGATGGTCTTGTCCATCTTGTCGGAGACGACGTACCCGCGCTCGGTCTTGCGCGAATTGCGCTCCGACGCCTGTGCTGCGGCTGCCTGGGTCTGCTCGGCCATCACTTATCCTCTTCCTTGGCATCGGCCGGGTTCGTCCGGATCGACAGCTCGCGCTCACGGAGCACGGTGTAGATCCGGGCGATGTCGCGGCGCACGGCCTTGAGTCGACCGTGGCTCTCGAGCTGACCGGTGGCCGACTGGAACCGGAGGTTGAACAGCTCGGCCTTGGCCTTCTTCAGCTCCTCGACAAGACGGTCGTTGTCGAAGCCGTCGAGGGCGTCCATGGACAGGTCCTTGGAACCGATCGCCATTGTCATTCACCACCTTCGCGCCGCACGATGCGGGCCTTGAGAGGAAGCTTGTGGATCGCCAGGCGCAGGGCCTCGCGAGCGACTTCCTCGGGGACACCGGCGAGCTCGAACAGAACTCGACCGGGCTTGACGTTCGCCACCCACCACTCGGGTGAGCCCTTGCCGGAGCCCATGCGGGTCTCGGCGGGCTTCTTGGTCAGCGGGCGGTCGGGGTAGATGTTGATCCACACCTTGCCGCCGCGCTTGATGTGGCGGGTCATCGCGATACGAGCCGCCTCGATCTGCCGGTTGGTCACGTAGGCCGGCTCGAGAGCCTGGACTCCCCAGTCACCGAACGTGACCTCGTTGCCGCCCTTGGACATGCCGCCGCGCTTGGGGTGGTGCTGCTTGCGGTGCTTGACTCGACGAGGGATCAGCATGTGTCAGCCCTCCGATCCGGCCGCTGCGGCCGGAGCCGCCTCGGCAGTGTTGTCAGTCTTCCTCTGGCCGCCCTCGGGACGACGGTCGGTGCCCCGACCCCGTCCTCCGCGACCGCGACCGCGGGCACCGCCGCCGGCGCCGCGCGGGCCCCGTGCGTTCGGCTGTGCGGCCTCCTGGGCGGCGATCTCCTTGTCGGTGAAGTCGCCCTTGTAGATCCACACCTTGACGCCGATCCGGCCGAAGGTCGTCTGGGCCTCGTAGAAGCCGTAGTCGATGTTCGCCCGGAGGGTGTGCAGCGGCACGCGTCCCTCGCGGTAGAACTCCGAGCGGCTCATCTCGGCGCCGCCCAGACGGCCGGCGCACTGCACGCGGATGCCCTTGGCACCGGCCCGCTGCGCGGACTGGATCGCCTTGCGCATCGCACGGCGGAAGGCCACGCGGCTCGCGAGCTGCTCGGCCACACCCTGCGCCACCAGCTGTGCATCGGTCTCGGGGTTCTTGACCTCGAGGATGTTGAGCTGGATCTGCTTCCCGGTGAGCTTCTCGAGCTGCCCGCGGATGCGGTCGGCCTCGGCGCCGCGGCGACCGATGACGATGCCGGGACGCGCGGTGCGGATGTCGACGCGCACCCGGTCACGGGTCCGCTCGATGTTGACCTTCGAGATGCCGGCCCGCTCGAGGCCGGTGCTCAGCAGACGGCGGATCTTGACGTCCTCGCCCACGTAGTCGCTGTAGCGCTGCCCGGCCTTGGTCGAGTCGGCGTACCACTTCGACTTGTGGTCGGTGGTGATTCCGAGACGGAATCCGTTGGGATTGATCTTCTGTCCCATCAGCGGTTCCCCTTCCGTGAAGCGCCCACCGGGAGGTCGTCTCCCGATGCCAGCACGACGGTGATGTGGCTGGTGCGCTTGTTGATGCGGTAGGCACGTCCCTGGGCACGAGGCCGGAACCGCTTCATGGTCGGTCCCTCGTCCACGAATGCTTCCGAGATGACCAGTTCGTTCTCGTCGAACGCTTCACCGAGCTTGTCGGCCTGGACACGCGCATTCGCGATGCCCGAGGCGACGAGCTTGTAAATCGGATCGGACGCCGACTGTTCTGCAAATTTCAGCACCGCCAGAGCTTCGGTTGCCTGCTGACCACGAATGAGGTCAACGACGCGCCGAGCCTTCTGGGGCGTGACGCGCAGATAACGCGCCTTCGCCTTGGCTTCCATCGCTTCCTTCTTTCCTTGTCGAAGATCGCTTCGAGCTGCCCGCCTCAGCGGCGGCGGCCCTTGCGATCGTCCTTGTCGTGGCCGCGGAACGTCCGCGTCTGGGCGAATTCGCCGAGCTTGTGCCCGACCATGGCCTCGGTGATGAACACCGGGACATGCTTGCGTCCGTCGTGCACCGCGATGGTGTGTCCCAGGAAGTCCGGGATGATCATCGAGCGTCGGGACCAGGTCTTGATGACGTTCTTGGTGCCCTTTTCGTTCTGAGCAGCGACCTTCTGGTACAGGTGCTCGTCAACGAAGGGGCCCTTCTTGAGGCTACGAGGCATTCTTCAGGCTCCCTATCAACGCTTCTTGCCGGTGCGGCGGCGACGCACGATGAGCTTGTCGCTTTCCTTGTTGGGCTTGCGGGTGCGGCCTTCCTTCTGACCCCACGGGCTGACCGGGTGGCGTCCACCGGAGGTCTTGCCCTCGCCACCGCCGTGCGGGTGGTCGACGGGGTTCATCACGACGCCGCGGACGGTCGGGCGCTTGCCCTTCCAGCGCATGCGTCCGGCCTTGCCCCAGTCGATGTTCGACTGCTCGGCGTTGCCGACCTCGCCGATCGTGGCGCGGCAGCGCACGTCGACGTTGCGGATCTCGCCGGACGGCATGCGCAGCTGCGCGTAGGGGCCGTACTTGGCGACGAGCTGCACCGAGGAGCCGGCGGAACGGGCGATCTTGGCGCCGCCGCCCGGACGCAGCTCGACTGCGTGGACGACGGTGCCGACCGGGATGTTCCGCAGGGCCAGGCTGTTGCCGGGCTTGATGTCGGCCGTCGGGCCGGCCTCGATGCGGTCGTCCTGCTTGAGGCGGTTCGGCGCGAGGATGTAGCGCTTCTCGCCGTCCGCGTAGTGCAGCAGGGCGATGCGCGCCGTGCGGTTCGGGTCGTATTCGATGTGTGCGACGCGTGCGGGCACACCGTCCTTGTCATGGCGACGGAAGTCGATGACACGGTACTGGCGCTTGTGTCCGCCGCCGTGATGGCGGGTGGTCACGCGTCCCTGGCTGTTGCGGCCGCCGCTCTTGGACAGCGGGCGCAGAAGTGACTTCTCCGGCGTAGACCGGGTCACTTCGACAAAGTCGGCGACCGAGGAGCCGCGTCGGCCCGGGGTCGTCGGCTTGTGCTTACGGATTCCCATGAGTCTTGATCCTTCTTACGAGGGGTATCGCTTAGAGCGATCCGCCGAAAATGTCGATCGAACCTTCCTTGAGGGCGACGATGGCACGCTTGGTGTCATTGCGCTTGCCCCAGCCGGAGCGGGTCCTACGGCGCTTCCCCTGGCGATTCAGGGTATTCACCGATGCGACCTTCACACCGAAGATGGATTCGATTGCGTACTTGATCTCGGTCTTGTTCGACCGCGGATCGACGAGGAAGGTGTACTTGCCCTCGTCCATCAGGTTGTAGGTCTTCTCCGAGACGACCGGGGCGATGATGATGTCGCGCGGGTCCTTGAACGTCACGCTCATTCTGCGTCCTCCTCGCGGGTGTCGCGTCCGCCTGCCTTGACGCGGCCGCGGGCGGCACCGTCGAGGAAGGTCGCCAGCGCGCCCTCGGTGAACACGATGTCGTCGGCCATCAGCACGTCGTACGTGTTGAGCTGGTCGGCGGGCAGCACGTGCACCTTCGGGAGGTTGCGGACGCTGAGATAGGTGAGCTCATCGGCGCGCTCGACGACGACGAGCTTGTTCGCCCGGTCGCTGAGGTTCGACAGCGCCGCACGGGCCTGCTTCGTCGACGGGGCGTCCCCGTCGACGAGTGCGCTGACCACGAACACGCGGTCGAGGCGCGCGCGGTCGGACAGGGCGCCGCGGAGCGCAGCGGCCTTCATCTTCTTGGGGGTCCGCTGCGAGTAGTCGCGCGGCACCGGGCCGTGGACGATCCCGCCGCCGGCGTACTGCGGGGCGCGGATCGAGCCCTGGCGTGCGTTGCCGGTGCCCTTCTGGCGGTACGGCTTGCGCCCGCCGCCGCGGACCTCGGACCGGGTCTTGGTCTTGTGGGTACCCTGGCGCGCCGCGGCGAGCTGGGCGACGACGACCTGGTGGATGAGCGGCACGTTGGTCGCCACCCCGAACACGTCGGCGGGCAGCTGCGCGGTTCCGGACTTCTTGCCGGCGGCGTCGAGGACGTCGATAGTCGTGGTTTCAGTCATCTCTCTCAGGCCTCCTTCGCGGCGGAGCGAACGAGAACGACCGCGCCCTTGGGGCCGGGGACGGCGCCCTTGATGAGGAGCAGATTGTTCTCAGCGTCGACAGCGTGGACGGTGAGGTTCTGGGTGGTGTGCTTGACGGCGCCCATCCGACCGGCCATCCGCAGGCCCTTGAAGACGCGACCGGGGGTCGAAGCCCCGCCGATCGAGCCCGCCTTGCGGTGGTTGCGGTGCGCGCCGTGCGAGGCGCCCACGCCGGCGAAGCCGTGACGCTTCATGACGCCGGCGGTGCCCTTGCCCTTGCTCTTGGCGGTCACGTCGATCTTGGTGCCGGCCTCGAACACGTCTGCGCCGAGCTCCTGGCCGAGCTCGTACTCACCGGCATCGGCGGTGCGCAGCTCGACGAGGTGGCGGCGGGGGGCGACCCCGGCCTTCTCGAAGTGTCCGGCGGTGGGCTTGTCGACCTTGCGCGGATCGATCTCGCCGAAGGCGATCTGCACGGCGGTGTAGCCGTCGACCTCTTCGTTGCGGATCTGCGTGACGACATTCGACCCGGCGGCGATCACGGTGACCGGGACCAGGTTGCTCTGCTCGTCCCACACCTGGGTCATGCCGAGCTTGGTGCCCAGCAGTCCCTTGACGGTGCGGGTGGTCGGGAGAGCCTTGGAACGCATGTTGGCCATTACTCCCCCTTAGAGCTTGATCTCGATGTTGACGTCGTCGGCGAGGTCGAGTCGCATGAGCGAGTCGACGGCCTTCGGCGTCGGGTCGACGATGTCGATGAGCCGCTTGTGGGTGCGCATCTCGAAGTGCTCGCGGCTGTCCTTGTACTTGTGCGGCGAACGGATGACGCAGTACACGTTCTTCTCCGTCGGCAACGGCACGGGGCCCACGACCGTAGCGCCCGCGCGGGTGACAGTGTCCACGATCTTGCGTGCTGCACTGTCAATGACCGCGTGGTCGTACGACTTGAGCCGGATGCGGATCTTCTGTCCCGCCATGGCGTCGTAACTCTTTCTCTTGGTCTTCCCGGACATCAACCGCCGTCCTGTACGGATCGCGCGGTCTGCTCCGGCTTGGTGTGACCGACCCCCGAGGTCGGGCGTGTCGCCACTCCCTTGCGGGCGAAGCTGACACTTCATCAATCGGCTGCCCGGTGCTGACGAACCCGCCTGCGGCAGATTCTCCCGGTGGATTCCGGCCTGTTCGCGGCTGAGTGCCACTGTGCAGGGGTCATGAGGCCGAAATGCAACTTGTCCATCTTGTCACAGCCGCCAAGGCACCGCAAATCCGGGGCGCACGACGGTCTGTGACCTTCACCGCACCGTGCGGTGGAGGGGGGCGGGGCGGTACGGTCCCACCGCCCCTGCCGGTCTCCGGTCTCCGGTCTCCGGTCTCCGGTCTCCGGTCTCCGGTCTCCGAATCGTCTCATGGACTGCGCGGTATCCGGAACCTGTCGCGCAATTGCGCGTCGCGTTTCGGATACCGCGCAGTTCGCCGGCGGCTGCTCAGCGCCCGGTCGAGGTGGACCCCGTGGTGGAGCCGCCGTCCGCAGTGCGGTCGCCCGTGCCGGCGTCAGTCCGGCCGCTCGCGCTCTGGCCCGCGCCCGCGGCACCGTTCCCGCTGCCGCGCTTCTGCCCTCCGGCGCCCTGCTCGCTGCGGGCGCGCTCGAGGGCCCGCCTCCGGGCCTCCTCCGACTTCCGGGTGATCTCCGCGGCGCGCTCCTCGTCGCGGGTGAGGTTGTCCCCGGTCGCGGGGTCGAACACCATGACGTCGGCGGGGTCGAAGAACAGGCGCACGGTGTCGCCCTCGCGCACTCGCGACTGCGGGTCGAGCGCGGCGACGACCTGGGTGCGCATGCCCTCGCCGTCGAGGTCGCGGTCGAGCTCGTCGAGCGACTCCTGCACCTCGGGGGTGGCCTCGAAGGGGAGGTAGGCGTAGATCTCGTTGCCGAGCCACTCGGTGACATCGACCTCGGCGGTGATCACGGCGCCCCGCTCGACCTCGGACTCCTCGAGCAGGTCGGCATCCTGGAACGCCTCGGGGCGCAGGCCGGCGATGAGCAGCTCGGGCGCCTCGGCCATCCCCCGGGCCCGCTCCTCCGGCAGCCGGAAGGTGCCGAAGGGCGACTCGAGCTCGCCGTTGCCGCGATTGGTCACCGGCAGGAAGTTCATCGACGGGGATCCGATGAAGCCGGCGACGAAGATGTTGACCGGCTCCCGGTAGAGCTCCTGCGGGCTCGCATACTGCTGCAGCGCGCCGCGCTTGAGGACGGCGACCTTGTCCCCGAGCGTCATCGCCTCGGTCTGGTCGTGGGTGACGTAGACGGTGGTGACGCCGAGGTTGCGCTGCATCCGGGCGATCTCCGTGCGCATCTGCCCGCGGAGCTTGGCGTCGAGGTTCGACAGCGGCTCGTCGAACAGGAACGCCTTGGCGTCACGGACGATCGCGCGCCCCATGGCCACGCGCTGGCGCTGGCCGCCGGACAGGTTCGCCGGCTTGCGCTCGAGGTGCTCGCCGAGCTCGAGCATCGTCGCCGCCCGGTCGACGCGCGCCTTCACCT
Organism: Brevibacterium sp. R8603A2; assembly: GCF_023072605.1. Classification (NCBI taxonomy): domain Bacteria; kingdom Bacillati; phylum Actinomycetota; class Actinomycetes; order Micrococcales; family Brevibacteriaceae; genus Brevibacterium; species Brevibacterium sp. R8603A2. The sequence continues at coordinate 155,714 of NZ_JALLGN010000007.1, read as the reverse complement.
CGTCCTCCGGGTACGAGGTCTTGTCGAGGCGCAGCGGGAACGCGATGTTCTCGTACACCGTGAGGTGCGGGTAGAGCGCGTAGTTCTGGAACACCATCGACAGGTCGCGGTCGCGCGGGGCCTTGTCGTTGACCCGCTCGCCGTCGATGAGGAGGTCGCCGTCGGTGATGTCCTCGAGACCGACGATCATCCGCAGGACGGTGGACTTGCCCGAACCCGAGGGCCCGACGAGGATGACGAACTCGCCGTCTTCGATCCGCAGGCTGACGTCGTTGACGGCGGGGAACCCGTCGCCGTAGCGCTTGACGAGATTCCGGAGTTCGATTTCAGCCATGGTGTGCTCCTTGACGGGGGCGAACGGAGGTCGGTGTGACGAGCGCGCGGGTCATCCCTTCACCGCGCCCGAGGTCAGGCCGGAGACGATCTGGCGCTGGAACAGGAGGACGATGATGATCACCGGGATCGTCACGACGATCGAGGCGGCGGCGATCGAGCCGGCCGGCTCCTCGAACTGCGAGGCGCCGGTGAAGAACGACAGCGCCGCCGGCACGGGGCGGGCCGCCGAGGTCGAGGTCAGCGAGATGCCGTAGAGGAAGTCGTTCCACGCGATGAAGAAGGCGATGATCGCGGTGGTGAAGACGCCCGGTGCGGCGAGCGGCACGATGACCTTGCGGAACGCCTGGAAGGCAGTCGCCCCGTCGACCTGCGCGGCCTGCTCGAGCTCCCAGGGGATCTCCTTGAAGAACGAGGTGAGCGTCCAGATGGAGATCGGCAGGGTGAGCGAGAGGTACGGGATGATGAGACCGAGCCAGGTGTCGTACAGCCCGATCGTCGACCACAGGTTGAACAGCGGGGTGACGATCGAGATCACCGGGAACACGGTGATCGCCAGCGACATGTAGAGCACGACGTTCTTGCCCGGGAAGTCGAGCCGGGCGATCGCGTACGCGGCGAGGGTGGAGAGGACGACGGCGACGAGCGTGGCGATGAGGCAGATCCCGATCGAGTTCCGCAGCGCCGGCAGGAACAGCTCCTGGGCGCCGCCGAACAGGATGAGGTCGTAGTTCTCCCAGGACAGCTCCGTCGGCCAGAACTGCCGGTTGGCGATGTCCGAGGGGCTCTTGAGCGACAGGGACAGGATCCAGACGACGGGGAACAGCGCCCACAGTGCGATGAGCACGAAGGCGACGATCCACAGGGTCTTCGTCAGCGGCGAGGTGGTGCGGGTGGCGGCCATGGCTCAACCTCTCGAATCGCCGAGGTTCACGCGGAACCCCTTGATGAACAGGAGACAGATGAGGCCCACGCAGAGGAACAGGAGCACCGAGACCGCGGAGCCGAGGCCCGTCTGGAGCTGCGAGATCGTCTGGTCGTAGGCGAGCGAGGACACCGTCGCGGTGCCGTTGGCTCCCTGCGTCATGACGAACACGGAGTCGAAGATCCGGAACGCCTCGAGGGTGCGGAACATCAGGGCGACCATGATCGCGGACTTCATGTTCGGCAGGATGACGCGGGTGAGGCGCTGCCACCAGCTCGCGCCGTCGACGGTCGCGGCCTCGACCATGTCACCGGGGATCTGCGCGAGCCCGGCGAGCATGAGGAGCGAGATGAACGGCGTGGTCTTCCAGATCTCGGCGAGCGAGATGACTGCGAACGAGGACCAGAAGTTGCCGAACCAGTCGAAGCCCTCGATCCCGAACCACGTGCCGACGAAGCCGGTGCCGAGGTCGAAGGCGTACTTCCACGAGAACGCCGCGACGACGGTGATGATGCCGTAGGGCACGAGGATGATCGTGCGGATCAGCCCCCGCACACCCTTCATCGCGTTGAGCATGACCATCGCGAAGAAGAAGCCGAGGACGAGCTCGACGGCGACGGTGACGACGGTGATGAGGAGCGTGAAGCCCAGCGTCTGCCACCACAGCGGGTCGGACAGCACCGTGACGTAGTTCGCCCCCCAGTTGAAGTACGCGTTCTCCCGGTCGGTGAGCCGGAGGTTGAAGAACGACTGGTAGACGGCCTGGAGGATCGGATATCCGGTGACGAGGAGGAGCACGATCGCCGCCGGCGCGGCGAGCATGAGCCCGAGCTTCGCCTCGGCCCGGCTGCGCTCCGAGGTGTAGCGCTTCCGCTTCCCGGTCCGGCCCGGCTTCTCGCGGGCGCGCGTCGTGCCCGGGGACTGGGCGGAGGCGCCGCCGGGGCCGCGGAGTTCGGTCGATTCGCTCACAGCAGTGCCTCCCCGCGCATGATCTCCAGGACGAGTGCGGTGGACTCGGCCGGGGTGGTGGCCGGGTCGATGTCGGCCGGCGGGTGCCAGGACCGCTGGATGCCGCCGGTGATCGTCGAGTAGTAGGGCGAGATCGGACGGGAGGCGGCGGTCTCGAGGGAGTCGAGGATCGCCTGCGCGTACGGCAGCTCGTCCTGCACCGCCTGATCGTCGAACGCCGCGCGGGTCGCCGGGGGCAGACCGTCGGTGATGAAGTACTCCGCCTGGTTCTCCGGCTGGCGGATGCAGTCGACGGCGGCGAACGCGGCCTCGGGGTTCGAGGAGAAGGCGCCGACGGCGAGCTTGACGCCGCCGAACGGAGCAGCGCCCGGGGTGCCCTCCTCGACGGCGGGGTACGGCGCCCAGCCGACGTCGTCGAGGACCGCCTGGTCGATCGAGCCGTCCTCGACGCCCGCGACGAAGGCCGAGTAGACGAACGGCCAGTTGACCATGAAGCCGCCGTTCTCGCCCTGGAAACGCAGCAGCGCGCCGTTCTCGTCGAGGTTGGAGAACGAGGGCCCGCCGAGGCCCTCCTTCCCGATCGTCGACATGATCTCCGCGGCCTTCTCCCCCTCCGGGGTGTCGAGGCCGAGCTCGGTCTCCTCCGGCTCCGCCTCGGGATCGGCGACGATCTGCCCACCCTGGGATTCGATGAGGGCGTTGAGCCACACGGTGAGGGACTCGGCGCGGATGCCCTGTGCGCCGATCTCCTTCTCCTGGCTCTGCGCGGCCTCGATGATCTGGTCCCAGGTCACCGGCTGCGACATGTCGAGCCCGGCGGCCTCGGCGACGGACTTGCGGTACCACAGGATCTGGGTGTTGGCCTGGAGCGGGGCGGAGACGAGCTCGTCCTCCCAGTAGGAGGACTCCGCGGCGGCCTCGATGACGTCCTCGGTGAAGGACTCCGTGTACTCCTCGAACACCGGCTCGAGGTAGCCGGCATTGGCGAACTCGGGAACGTAGACGGTGTCGAGGCTCATGATGTCGATCGAGGAGTCGTTCGAGGCGAGGCGCCGGATGAGCTGCTCGCGCTGGCTCTCCGCGTCGTTCGGCAGCACCGAGGTGCTGATCCGGTACTCGCCGCCGGAGTCCGCGCTGCACTTCTCCGCGAGTGCATCCTGCCCGCCGTTGTCCGGGTTGATGTACTACGTGATCGTGTTCCCGCCCGGGTCGGTCTGGCAGCCGGAGAGTGCCATCACCGCTGCTCCTGCGGCCGCCGCCAGGGGCAGCAGGCGCCTGGATCTCCGCCGTCTCGGCCTTATCATCGAGCCTCCGTGTCGCCGTCGAAATGTCCTGTCAGCCCCCACCATAACCCCGGACGCACGGGTGTGGAGAGCCGGTTTCCGAGCTAGCACGGCACACCCTGCGATGTCGGGAACGGCGCCCGGGCACGACAGAGGCCCCGGAGATCGCTCTCCGGGGCCTCTGCTCAGTCGCGCTTCAGATCACTCGACGATCTTGGTGACACGACCGGCGCCGACGGTGCGTCCGCCCTCGCGGATGGCGAAGCGGAGGCCCTCCTCCATGGCGATCGGCTGGATGAGCTCGACCGACATATCGGTGTTGTCGCCCGGCATGACCATCTCGGTGCCCTCGGGCAGCGTGATGACGCCGGTGACGTCGGTGGTCCGGAAGTAGAACTGCGGACGGTAGTTCGAGTAGAACGGGTTGTGACGGCCGCCCTCGTCCTTGGACAGGATGTAGACCTGGCCCTCGAACTTGGTGTGCGGGGTGATCGAACCCGGCTTCACGATGACCTGACCGCGCTCGACCTCTTCGCGCTTGGTGCCGCGCAGCAGGAGGCCGACGTTCTCACCGGCGCGAGCGTCCGGCAGGGTCTTGCGGAACATCTCGATGGCGGTGACGGTGGTCTTCGAGGAGGTCGGCTTGATGCCGACGATCTCGATCTCCTCGTTGGGGAGGAGCACACCGCGCTCCACACGACCGGTCACGACGGTGCCGCGGCCGGTGATGGTGAAGACGTCCTCGACGGGCATGAGGAACGGCTTGTCGATGTCGCGCTCCGGCTCCGGGACGTACTCGTCGACCTGGTCCATGAGCTCTTCGACCGTCTTGACCCATTCGGCGTCGCCCTCGAGCGCCTTGAGCGCCGAGACCTTGACGACGGGGGCGTTGTCGCCGTCGAACTCCTGATCGGAGAGGAGCTCGCGCACCTCCATCTCGACGAGCTCGAGGAGCTCCTCGTCGTCGACCATGTCCGACTTGTTGAGCGCGACCACGATGTACGGCACGCCGACCTGACGCGCGAGCAGCACGTGCTCACGGGTCTGGGGCATGGGGCCGTCGGTGGCGGCGACCACGAGGATCGCGCCGTCCATCTGGGCCGCACCGGTGATCATGTTCTTGATGTAGTCGGCGTGACCGGGGGCGTCGACGTGAGCGTAGTGACGCTTCTCGGTCTGGTACTCGACGTGCGACACGTTGATCGTGATGCCGCGCTGCTTCTCCTCGGGCGCGTTGTCGACCTGGTCGAAGGCGCGCGCCTCGTTGAGATCCGGGTACTTGTCGGCCAGGACCTTGGTGATCGCCGCGGTCAGCGTGGTCTTGCCGTGGTCGACGTGACCGATCGTGCCGATGTTGACGTGCGGCTTGGTCCTGTCGAAGCTAGCCTTTGCCACTGGGTTCCTCCTCGTGGGTGGTGCAGGATGTGCGGTTCACATCCTACGCCTGGGTTGGATATTCATAAGCCGTCGGGCCGGGCAGCCCGCGCAGACTGGGGGCGGAGATTACTCTCCGCGGACCTTCTGGATGATCTCCTCGGCAACAGCCTTCGGGACCTCCGAGTAGCTCTCGAACTGCATCGAGTACACGGCGCGGCCCTGGGTCTTCGACCGCAGGTCGCCGATGTAGCCGAACATCTCCGAGAGCGGGACGAACGCGCGGACGACCTTGACGCCCGATGCATCCTCCATCGACTGGATCTGTCCGCGCCGCGAGTTCAGGTCGCCGATGACGTCGCCCATGTACTCCTCGGGCGTACGGACCTCGACGTCCATGAGCGGTTCGAGCAGAACCGGGTTCGCCTTCTTGACGCCCTCCTTGAGGACCATCGAGCCGGCGATCTTGAACGCCATCTCCGAGGAGTCGACGTCGTGGTAGGCGCCGTCGACCAGGATGGCCTTGACTCCCACCAGCGGGTAGCCGGCGAGCACGCCCATCTGCATGGCGTCCTGGATGCCGGCGTCGACGCTCGGGATGTACTCACGGGGCACGCGGCCGCCGGTGATGGCGTTCTCGAACTCGTAGATCGTCTCACCGGTGACCTCGAGCGGCTCGAAGGTGACCTGGACCTTCGCGAATTGGCCGGATCCACCCGTCTGCTTCTTGTGGGTGTAGTCGACCTTCTCCACCTTGCGGCGGATGGTCTCGCGGTAGGCCACCTGCGGCTTGCCGACGTTCGCCTCGACCTTGAACTCCCGCTTCATGCGGTCGACGAGGATGTCGAGGTGCAGCTCGCCCATGCCGCCGATCTCGGTCTGACCGGTCTCGTCGTTGAGGTTGACCGTGAAGGTGGGATCCTCCTTGGCCAGCTTCTGGATCGCGGTCGACAGCTTCTCCTGGTCGCCCTTGGTCTTGGGCTCGATCGCCACGAAGATCACGGGATCGGGGAAGCTCATCGACTCGAGCACGACGGGATCGTTCGGGTCGCTCAGGGTGTCACCGGTGGTGGTGTCCTTGAGGCCGATGAACGCGTAGATGTGGCCGGCGACGGCCTCCTCCACCGGGTTCTCCTTGTTGGAGTGCATCTGGAAGAGCTTGCCGATGCGCTCCTTCTTGCCCGTGGTGGTGTTGAGCACCGGGGCGCCGGAGGCGACCTTGCCCGAGTACACGCGGACGTAGGTCAGCGAGCCGAAGAACGGGTGGGTCGCGACCTTGAACGCGAGAGCCGAGAAGGGCTGGCTGGTCGAGGGCTCGCGGGTGACGACGGTCTCCTCGTCGCCCACCGGGTGGCCCTCGACGGCCTCGACGTCGAGCGGGGTCGGGAGGTAGTCGATGACGGCGTTGAGCATGGGCTGGACGCCCTTGTTCTTGAACGCCGAGCCGCACATCACCGGGAACGCCTCGGAGGCGATGGTGAGCTTGCGAATACCGGACTTGATCTCGTCGATGGTGAGCTCACCGTCGTCGAGGTACTTCTCCATGAGCTCCTCGTCCGCCTCGGCGACGTCCTCGATGAGCTGGTTGCGGTACTCCTCGGCGCGCTCGACCAGGTCGGCGGGAATCTCCGTCTCGGTCATGTCCTGACCCTTCTGGGATTCGTCCGGCCAGATCCAGGCCTTCATCTCGACGAGGTCGACGATTCCGGCGAAGTCGTTCTCCGCCCCGATCGGCAACTGGATGACCAGCGGCTTCGCACCGAGACGGTCCTTGATGGTGGAGACGGTGAAGTAGAAGTCCGCACCGAGCTTGTCCATCTTGTTGACGAAGCAGACGCGCGGGACGTTGTACTTGTCGGCCTGGCGCCACACGGTCTCCGACTGGGGCTCCACGCCCTCCTTGCCGTCGAACACGGCGACGGCGCCATCGAGCACGCGCAGGGAGCGCTCCACCTCGACGGTGAAGTCGACGTGCCCCGGGGTGTCGATGATGTTGATCTGGTTGCCCTCCCAGTAGCAGGTCGTGGCAGCCGAGGTGATGGTGATGCCGCGCTCCTGCTCCTGCTCCATCCAGTCCATCGTCGAGGCGCCGTCGTGGGTCTCGCCGATCTTGTAGTTCACACCGGTGTAGAACAGGATGCGTTCGGTGGTGGTGGTCTTACCGGCGTCGATGTGGGCCATGATGCCGATGTTGCGGACCTTGTTGAGGTCGGTCAGCACGTCGAGTGCCACGGTGTCTCTCTCTCGTCTCGATGACTGGGTGTACCGGCCGGGCGGACGGTGGTCCGCCCGGCCCGGAGGTCACCAGCGGTAATGGGCGAAGGCCTTGTTGGACTCGGCCATCTTGTGGGTGTCCTCGCGCCGCTTGACGGCGGCGCCGAGGCCGTTGCTGGCATCCATGATCTCGTTCTGCAGACGCTCGGTCATGGTCTTCTCGCGGCGCTGCCGCGAGTAGCCCACGAGCCAGCGCAGGGCGAGGGTCGTGGCGCGCACGGGGCGCACGTCGACCGGCACCTGGTAGGTCGCACCGCCGACGCGGCGGGACCGGACCTCGAGCGAGGGACGGATGTTGTCGAGCGCCTTCTTCAGCAGCACGACGGGATCCGTGTTCGTCTTCTCGCCGGCGCCGGCGAGCGCGCCGTAGACGATGCGCTCGGCGGTGGAGCGCTTGCCGTCGAGGAGGATCTTGTTGATGAGCTGGGTGACCAGCGGCGAGCTGTAGACCGGGTCGATGACGACCGGGCGCTTGGGTGCGGGGCCCTTACGTGGCATTACTTCTTCTCCCTCTTGGCTCCGTAGCGGCTGCGGGCCTGCTGACGACCCTTGACTCCCTGGGTGTCGAGCGAGCCGCGCACGATCTTGTAGCGGACGCCGGGGAGGTCCCTCACACGACCGCCGCGGACGAGCACGATCGAGTGCTCCTGCAGGTTGTGGCCCTCGCCGGGGATGTAGGCGGTGACCTCGATCTGGCTGGAGAGCTTCACGCGGGCGACCTTGCGGAGCGCCGAGTTGGGCTTCTTGGGGGTGGTGGTGTACACACGCGTGCACACACCGCGGCGCTGCGGGCTGCCCTTGAGGGCAGGCGTCGCGTTCTTCGCGGCCTTGTCATGCCGTCCCTTGCGGACGAGCTGCTGGATTGTCGGCACTGAGTTCTTCTCCGTTTGCTTCTCGCTGTTCCTAAGTCCGAGGGCGCGGGTGCCGCCGGTGCGGACCCTGCCCGTACCCCTCGCACATGTCCCACTGGAATCGAATGAAGCGACCTGCTCGATCCCAGTCCACGCACGGCCCCTCTCACCCCGAGGTCGGGTGTGTCGCGAGCTCACGGCTCCGCGCCCGACCGGTGGTGCAGGTGGACTGTGCGGCCTGCTCGCCCATGCGGTGGTCCGGTGTGCGCCGCCGAAGTACGGTCCCGACGGCCCGGCCCACACGCGGGCGTGCGGACATGCCTGAAAGAAATCAGACACGGTCAAGCGTAGACGGTGCGGGTTCCATCGGTCAAAACACGGGCGCACCCCGTCTGTGGTGGGCCGCCGGGTCCTGCCCTAGAGTTGGGTCCATGACCCCCGACTCCCCCACCGAGCCCGCACCGCGGCGGATCCGGGCCGGCGACCAGGACCGCGACGCCGTCCTCGACGTGCTCGCCGCCGCGCACGCCTCCGGGCGCCTCGATCCCCTCGAGGTCGACGAGCGGCAGACGGTCGTCGTGGGGTCGAAGTTCCTCGACGAGCTCCTCGAGCCGATCGCCGACCTGCCGGAGGGCGCCGAGCTCACCCTGCGGATCCAGCGGCAGCTCGGCACGGGCCCCGACGGCCCCGGGGCGTCCGGTGCGGGCCCGATCGTCCCGGCCCGCACCTCGGGCGCGGGCGAGGTGGTCCCCGCGCGTGCCGGGTTCGGCCCGGAGGAGAACTCCGTGGCGATCCTCAGCGGCCGCGAGATCGAGGTCGCCCCGGGCACGCCCGCCGTCCGCAGCTACTGCGTCATGGGCGGCGACGATCTCTACCTCACCGACCCGTTCGGACCCGGGGTGGAGATCACGGTCGACTGCTACGCACTCATGGGAGGCAACACGATCTACGTCCCCGGCGGGGTCCGGATCATCGACCGCACGATCAACGTCCTGGCCGGCAACGACATCAAGAAGGGCGCGCGCGGCGACGGCTCGAACGGCACGCTCGTGCTCACCGGCTTCAGCCTCATGGCCGGCCACGACGTCAAGATCGACCCGGGCTGGGCGCGCGCGATCTCCCGCTCGTAACCTCCTGCTCATCCGGCGTCGATAGTCTGCCGCCGGATCCCCGACCCGGGCCCGCATGAGAGCCGCACGACACTTGACCGGGCCCGGGACCGGCACCACCGACGCCCGTCCAGCACAGATCCGCGCACGACTGCACCGATCTACGCACGACCGAAGGAGAACAGATGAACATCGGAATCATGACCTCGGGCGGCGACGGCCCCGGCCTCAACGCCGTCATCCGCGGTGCGGTGCGCAAGGGGATCCGGGCCCACGGCTTCTCCTTCACCGGGATCCGCGACGGCTGGCGCGGACTCCTCGAGGACGACACCCACCCGCTCCACATGGTCGACGTGCGCGGCCTGTCCGGCCGCGGCGGCACGATCCTCGGCACCTCGCGGACCCACCCGTACTCCCAGGGCGGCCCCGCGCAGATGCGCACCGTGATGGAGCGCCGCGGGATCGATGCGATCATCGCGATCGGCGGCGAGGGCACGCTGGCCGGCGCCGCCCGGCTCGCCGACGACGAGGGGATGCCCGTGGTCGGCGTGCCCAAGACCATCGACAACGACCTCGACGGCACCGACTACACCTTCGGCTTCGACACCGCCCAGTCGATCGCCACCGAGGCGATCGACCGACTGCGCACCACCGCCGACTCCCACCACCGCTGCATGGTGCTCGAGGTCATGGGCCGCAACGTCGGCTGGATCGCCCTGCAGGCAGGGATGGCCGGCGGCGCCCATGCGATCCTCATCCCCGAGTTCCCGGTGAGCTACGAGCAGATCTTCGACTGGGTGCGCTCGGCCTGGGACCGCGGGCGCGCGCCGCTCGTCGTCGTCGCCGAGGGGTTCGTGCCCGAGGGCGTCGAGGACCAGGTCGCCGACCGCGGCACCGACAAGCACGGGCGGGTGCGCCTCGGCGGGATCGGCGACCACCTCGCCCCGCTCATCGAGGAGGCCACGGGGATCGAGACCCGGGCGATGATCCTCGGCCACCTGCAGCGCGGAGGCTCCCCCACCGCCTACGACCGGGTGCTCGCGACCCGCCTGGGGATGGCGGCCGTCGATACGGTGCTCGACGAGGGCTGGGGCCAGATGGCCGCGCTCGACGGCACGGACATCACCCGCGTCCGGATGGCCGACGCCGTCGACAACCTCAAGCTCGTCCCCCGGAACCGCTGGGACGAGGTGCAGGTGCTGCTCGGCTGAGCGCTGCCGCCGCCTCCTGATAGGACGAGGATCACACCGCGAACCCCTCGGCCCTCATATGCGCCGAGGCTTGTGGTGGAATCATCCGATTCCCGGTGCGTCACCCCGTCCACCGGGACCTCTGCACAGGAAGGCGGTGCCCCATGAAGGCATGGCAGTTCACGAACACCCACGAGCTCCTCGTCCTCAGCGAGGTCGAGGAGCCGAAGGCCGGACCCGGCCAGGTCGTCATCGAGATGAAGGCCGCGGGCCTCTGCCAACTCCGATGTCGGTCTGCTCGAGGACGAGGGGTGGCTGTCCACGCTGGCCAAGCAGCCCATCACCATCGGCCACGAGAACGCCGGCGTCGTCGCCGAGCTCGGCGAGGGCGTGACGAACGTCAAGGTCGGTGACCGGGTGGGCGTCTGCCCGACCACCCCGGCCGGCGCTCCCGGCTACGTCGCCGACGGCGGCTTCCAGCCGAAGATCGCCTTCGACGCGAATGCGCTCGTGCCGATCCCCGACGGCGTGTCCTGGGAGCAGGGCGCGGCCGCGACGGATGCGGGCATGACCTCGTACCACGCGATCATCACCAACGGCCAGGCCGGCCCCGGCAAGAAGATCGGCGTCATCGGCTTCGGCGGGCTCGGCCAGATCGGTGCGCGCGTGGCGATCCTCGCCGGCGCCGAGGTCTACGTCGCCGAGGTGAACGAGAAGGTCTGGGACGCCGCGAAGAAGAACGGCGCCAAGGGCGTCGCGAAGTCGATCAGCGAGTTCTCCGACGTCGAGTTCGACGCGATCATCGACTACGCCGGCTTCGGCACCACCACCGCCGAGGCGATCGAGACCGTGCGCCGCGGCGGCATCGTCGTGCAGGTCGGCATGGGCCGGCTCAAGGCGACGATCTCGACCAAGGCGCTCATCCTCTCCGAGGTCACCCTCATCGGCTCGCAGGGCGGCACCAAGGAGGACATCGCCGGGGTGTACGAGTACCTCGCGACCGGTGAGCTCGAGCCCACCCTCACCACCATCGCCTTCGAGGACATCCCCGACGGCCTCGACAAGCTCGCCAAGGGCGAGGTCGTCGGACGGCTCGTCGCACTCTACTGACCCGCGCTGCCGCAGGACCCGGAGAGATTCTCTCCGGGTCCTGCGCGTCTCTGCAGGGTGTGCGCCTCTGCAGGGTGAGCGGCTCTGCAGGTCGTGAGCGGCTCTGCGGGCGTGCGCGGCTCTGCGGGCGTGCGCGTCCTTGCGGTGTCGGCGCCTCGTCCGCGGCACGCAGCTTCATCCGAGTCGCGCACCCGCGCTCGGCCGGCGCCCCGGGGATCGCCCATCGAGTGGTCACAGATCCTCGATCCCTCGCGAGGTTTCGAGGTTCTGTGACCGCTCGACGGTGATCGGCGTCCCGGAGTGCCGGTGGCCGGAGTGCCGGCGGTCGGCGCCGGGTCGGCTTTCCGACAGCACGGTGCACCGGGCTCCCAGCACAGTGCGCCCGGCAGGACCCGTGAATGATCGCAGGACCCGGAGAGATTCTCTCCGGGTCCTGCGCTTCGTGCGGGTCCGATGACCGCGGGGGCTCAGCTCAGCTGAACGCTCCGAAGTCGTAGTCCTCGAGCGGGATCGCCGCGCCCTCGCCGGTCAGGCTCGGGTAGAAGTCGCCGTAGGAGTTGTTGAACATCTCCTGCTTGGCCTCCTCGGTGGGCTCGACGACCATGTCGCGGAACTTGTGCATTCCGGTTCCGGCCGGGATGAGCTTACCGAGGATGACGTTCTCCTTGAGGCCGAGCAGCGGATCCGACTTGCCCTCGAGAGCGGCCTCGGTGAGCACGCGGGTGGTCTCCTGGAAGGAGGCCGCCGACAGCCACGACTCGGTCGCGAGCGAGGCCTTGGTGATGCCCATGAGCTCGTCGCGCGCCGAGGCGGGGGTGCCGCCCTCGGCGACGATCCGCCGGTTCTCCGCCTGGTACCGCCCGCGGTCCACGAGCTCGCCGGGGAGCAGCGTCGTGTCGCCGGACTCGATGACGGTGACACGCCGCAGCATCTGGCGCACGATGACCTCGATGTGCTTGTCGTGGATGCCCACGCCCTGCGAGCGGTACACCTTCTGCACCTCGTCGACGAGGAAACGCTCGGCCTCCCGGCGACCGCGGATGCGGAGCACCTGCTTGGGGTCGACAGCACCCTGGACGAGCTTCTCACCGGCGGTGATGTGCTGGCCGTCCTCGACGAGCAGCTGCGAGCGGCGGCCCACTGCGTGCTCGATCTCCTCGGCCCCGTCGTCGGGCACGATGATGACGTAGCGCGTCTTGCGCGAGTCGTCGATCTTGACCCGACCGGTGGCCTCGGCGATCGGCGCGAAGCCCTTGGGCGTGCGCGCCTCGAACAGCTCGGTCACACGCGGCAGACCCTGCGTGATGTCGCCCCCGCCGCCGGCGGCCACGCCGCCGGTGTGGAAGGTGCGCATCGTCAGCTGGGTGCCGGGCTCGCCGATCGACTGCGCGGCGACCGTGCCGATCGCCTCGCCGATGTCGACGAGCTGGCCGGTGGCCATCGAGCGTCCGTAGTGGACGGCCGAGATCTGCACGTCGGAGTCGGCGGTGAGCACGGAGTGCACCTTGATCTCACGGATGCCGTGGGCGACGAGGTTCTCGACGACCTCGACGGTGACATCGGTCTTCGCCGGGTACAGCACGGTGCCGTCGGAGTCGGTGATGTCGGACACCGTGAGGCGGCCGTGCAGGCTCGTCTCCGCGAACTCGTGGACCTCGAGCTCCCCGGTCGGCCCCTCCTGCGCGATCGGCAGGGTGAGGCCCTTCGTCGTGTCGGTGTCCTCGGTGCGCACGATGACGTCCTGGGACACGTCGACGAGGCGACGGGTGAGGTAGCCCGAGTCCGCCGTCCGCAGCGCGGTGTCGGCGAGTCCCTTGCGGGCTCCGTGGCTCGCGATGAAGTACTCGAGCACCGACAGGCCCTCGCGGTAGTTCGACTTGATCGGACGCGGGATGATCTCACCCTTGGGGTTCGTCACCAGGCCTCGCATACCCGCGAGCTGCCGGACCTGCGTCCAGTTGCCCGAGGCGCCGGACTCGACGAGGCGCAGCACGGAGTTGTTCTCCGGGAAGTTCTTCTGCATCGCATCATCGACCTCGTCGGTGGTCTCCGACCAGATCTTGACGAGCTCGTTGCGGCGCTCGTCGTCGGTCAGGGCACCGAAGTCGTACTGCTCCTGCACCTTGGCCGCGAGGTCCTCCGCCTTGGCGAGCATGCCCTCCTTGGCGTCCGGGGACACGATGTCGGACATCGCGACCGTCAGACCCGAGCGGGTGGCCCAGTAGAAGCCGGTGGACTTGAAGTTGTCGAGCGTCGCGGCGACCTCGACCTTGGGGTAGAAGTCGGCGAGCCGGTTGACGATCTTCGACAGCATCTTCTTGTCGACGGTGGCGTCGATGAAGCGGTAGTCCGCCGGCAGCGTCTCGTTGAACAGCGCACGGCCCAGCGTCGTCTCGACGACGGCCGGCGTGCCCGGCTCCCAGCCCTCGGGCATGGTCATCGACTCGTTCGGGACGATGTCGTCGATCCGCACGCGGATCTTCGCTCCGAGGTCGAGCTCGCCGCGGTCGAAGGCCATGATGGCCTCGGCGATCGAGGAGAACTCGCGTCCGGTGCCCTCGGCGCCCGACCGCTCGCTCGTCAGGTGGTAGATGCCGATGATCATGTCCTGGCTGGGCATGGTGACCGGCTTGCCGTCGGAGGGCTTGAGGATGTTGTTCGCCGACAGCATGAGCACGCGGGCCTCGGCCTGCGCCTCCGCGGACAGCGGCAGGTGCACGGCCATCTGGTCGCCGTCGAAGTCGGCGTTGAACGCCGAGCACACGAGCGGGTGGATCTGGATGGCCTTGCCCTCGACGAGCTGCGGCTCGAAGGCCTGGATGCCCAGGCGGTGCAGGGTCGGTGCGCGGTTGAGCAGCACCGGGTGCTCGGTGATCGCCTCTTCGAGGACGTCCCACACCTGCGGGTGCTGGCGCTCGACCATGCGCTTGGCGGACTTGATGTTCTGCGCGTGGTTGAGGTCGACGAGCCGCTTCATGACGAAGGGCTTGAACAGCTCGAGCGCCATCGTCTTGGGCAGACCGCACTGGTGGAGCTTGAGGGTCGGGCCGACGACGATGACCGAGCGGCCGGAGTAGTCGACGCGCTTGCCGAGCAGGTTCTGGCGGAACCGGCCCTGCTTGCCCTTGAGCATGTCCGACAGCGACTTGAGCGGGCGATTGCCCGGCCCGGTGACCGGCCGGCCGCGGCGGCCGTTGTCGAACAGCGAGTCGACGGCCTCCTGGAGCATCCGCTTCTCGTTGTTGACGATGATCTCCGGGGCGCCGAGGTCGAGCAGGCGCTTGAGGCGGTTGTTGCGGTTGATCACCCGGCGGTAGAGGTCGTTGAGGTCCGAGGTCGCGAACCGGCCGCCGTCGAGCTGCACCATCGGGCGGAGCTCCGGCGGGATCACCGGGATCGCGTCGAGGACCATGCCCTCAGGGGTGTTGTCGGTGGTGAGGAACGCGTTGACGACCTTGAGGCGCTTGAGCGCCCGGGTCTTGCGCTGTCCCTTGCCGGTCTTGATGAGCTCGCGCAGCGCATCCGACTCCGCCTCCAGGTCGAAGTCCTGGAGCCGCTTCTGGATCGCCTCGGCGCCCATCGCGCCGGAGAAGTAGATGCCGAAGCGCTCGACCATCTCGCGGTAGAGCGACTCGTCGCCCTCGAGGTCGGACACGGCGAGGTTCTTGAACCGGTCCCAGACCTTCTCGATGCGGTCGATGTCGCGCTCGGAGTGCTTGCGGAGGTTCGCCATCTCGCGCTCCGCCTGGTCGCGGAGCTTCTTCTTGGCCTGGGCGGTGCCTCCCTCGGCCTCGAGCGCGGCGAGGTCCTCCTCGAGCTTCCGGGCACGCCGGTCGATGTCGGCGTCGCGACGGTCGACGAGCTGCTTCTTCTCCACGTCGATCTGGTTCTGCAGGGTCGGCAGGTCCCGGTGCCGGGAGTCCTCGTCGACCCAGGTGATCATGTACGCGGCGAAGTAGATGATCTTCTCCAGATCCTTCGGCGCCAGGTCGAGCAGGTAGCCCAGGCGGGAGGGCACACCCTTGAAGTACCAGATGTGGGTGACCGGCGCGGCGAGCTCGATGTGGCCCATCCGCTCACGGCGGACCTTGGCCCGGGTGACCTCGACCCCGCAGCGCTCACAGATGATGCCCTTGAAGCGCACGCGCTTGTACTTGCCGCAGTAGCACTCCCAGTCGCGGGTCGGTCCGAAGATCTTCTCGCAGAACAGGCCGTCCTTCTCCGGCTTCAGGGTGCGGTAGTTGATGGTCTCGGGCTTCTTGACCTCGCCGTGCGACCAGCGGCGGATGTCGTCGGCAGTGGCCAGGCCGATCCGCAGCTCATCGAAGAAATTGACGTCAGGCACGTAAATCCTCTTTCTCGGTGACGATCGCGCACGATCGTCGGTTCGCGTTCGTAAGTATCAGACTTCTTCGACGGTGTTGGCTTCGTGACGGGACAGGTTGATGCCGAGCTCCTCGGCCGCGCGGAAGACCTCCTCGTCGGAGTCGCGCATCTCCACCTGCATGCCGTCCGAGGACAGGACCTCGATGTCGAGACACAGAGACTGCATTTCCTTGATGAGCACCTTGAAGGACTCCGGGATGCCCGGATCCGGCAGGTTCTCGCCCTTGACGATCGCCTCGTAGACCTTGACGCGGCCCGGGATGTCGTCGGACTTGATCGTCAGCAGCTCCTGCAGGGTGTACGCGGCGCCGTACGCCTCGAGCGCCCACACCTCCATCTCGCCGAATCGCTGACCGCCGAACTGCGCTTTGCCGCCCAGCGGCTGCTGGGTGATCATCGAGTACGGTCCGGTCGAGCGCGCGTGGATCTTGTCGTCGACGAGGTGGTGGAGCTTGAGGATGTACATGTAGCCCACCGACACCGGGTACGGGAACGGCTCGCCGGAGCGGCCGTCGTACAGCCGCGCCTTGCCCGAGCTGTCGATCAGCCGGTCGCCGTCGCGGTTGGGGTACGTCGAGTCGAGCAGTCCGCGCAGCTCCTCCTCGTGGGCGCCGTCGAACACCGGGGTGGCGACGTTCGTGCCCGGCTCCGCCTCGCGGGAGAAGTGGAAGTGCTTGAGCTCCTTGGCCCAGTCGGGGTTGCCCTCGATCTTCCAGCCCTGCTTGGCGACCCACCCGAGGTGGATCTCGAACACCTGTCCGATGTTCATCCGGCGCGGCACGCCGTGCGGGTTGAGGATGATGTCGATCGGGGTGCCGTCCTCGAGGAACGGCATGTCCTCGATCGGCAGGATCTTCGAGATCACACCCTTGTTGCCGTGGCGGCCGGCCATCTTGTCGCCGATGGTGATCTTGCGGCGCTGCGCCACGTAGACGCGCACCAGCTGGTTGACGCCGGGAGCGAGCTCGTCGTCGTCCTCGCGGTCGAACTCCTTGACCGCGATGACGGTGCCGGACTCGCCGTGGGGCACCTTGAGCGAGGTGTCGCGCACCTCGCGCGACTTCTCGCCGAAGATCGCACGGAGCAGGCGCTCCTCCGGGGTGAGCTCGGTCTCGCCCTTGGGGGTGACCTTGCCGACGAGGATGTCGCCGTCGGTGACCTCCGCGCCGATCCGGATGATGCCGCGCTCGTCGAGGTCAGCCAGCGCCTCCGGGGAGATGTTCGGGATGTCCCGGGTGATCTCCTCGGCGCCGAGCTTGGTGTCGCGCGCGTCGACCTCGTGCTCCTCGATGTGGATCGAGGACAGGACGTCCTCCTGCACCATGCGCTGGGACAGGATGATGGCGTCCTCGAAGTTGTGGCCCTCCCAGGACATGAACGCCACGAGGAGGTTCTTGCCGAGCGCCATCTCGCCGTTCTCGGTCGACGGGCCGTCGCCGATCACGGCGCCGACCTCGACGCGGTCGCCCTCGTCGACGAGGATGCGCTGGTTGTACGAGGTGCCGTGGTTCGAGCGGCGGAACTTCTCCGCCCGGTACGTGATGGTCGTGCCGTCGTCGTTGAGGACGGTGGCATAGTCGGCGCACACGTCGGTGACGACGCCGGCCTTGGTCGCGACCATGACGTCACCGGCGTCGACCGCGGCGCGGTACTCCATGCCGGTGCCGACGAGCGGGGCCTCGCTGCGGACGAGCGGCACCGCCTGGCGCTGCATGTTCGCACCCATGAGCGCGCGGTTGGCGTCGTCGTGCTCGAGGAACGGGATGAGCGCGGTCGCCACCGACACCATCTGGCGCGCGGAGACGTCCATGAAGTCGATCTCGTCGGCCGGGAGCAGCTCGGCCTCGCCGCCGCCGCCCTTGGGACGCGCGAGGACGTAGTCCTCGGCGAACTTCTGGTCGTCGGTGAGCGGGGCGTTCGCCTGGGCGATCGAGTACTCGAGCTCGTCGTCGGCCGTGAGGTACTCGGTGGCGTCGGTGACGACACCGTTCTCGACCTTGCGGTACGGCGTCTCGATGAAGCCGAACGGGTTGATCCGCGCGTACGAGGCGAGCGAGCCGATGAGGCCGATGTTCGGGCCCTCCGGGGTCTCGATCGGGCACATGCGGCCGTAGTGCGACGGGTGGACGTCACGGACCTCCATGCCGGCGCGGTCACGCGACAGGCCGCCGGGACCGAGCGCGGACAGGCGGCGCTTGTGCGTCAGCCCGGCCAGCGGGTTGTTCTGGTCCATGAACTGGCTGAGCTGGGAGGTCCCGAAGAACTCCTTGATCGCGGCCACGACGGGACGGATGTTGATGAGCGACTGCGGGGTGATCGCCTCGACGTCCTGCGTGGTCATGCGCTCGCGGACGACGCGCTCCATGCGGGACAGGCCGGTGCGCACCTGGTTCTCGATGAGCTCGCCGACCGCGCGGATGCGGCGGTTGCCGAAGTGGTCGATGTCGTCGAGCGCGACGCGCAGGTCGATCTCCTGGCCGTCGCGCACGCCGGGCATGGTGTCCGCACCGGCGTGGAGGGACACGATGTAGCGGATCGTCGCGACGATGTCCTCGGTGGTGAGGACGGAGTCGGAGAGCGGCCGGTCGATGCCGAGCTTCCGGTTGACCTTGTAGCGGCCGACCTTGGCGAGGTCGTAGCGCTTGGGGTTGAAGTAGAGGTTGTTGAGCAGCCCCTCGGCGGCCTCGACCGTCGCGGGCTCGGCCGGACGGAGCTTCTTGTAGATGTCGATGAGGGCTTCCTCGCGCGTGGACACGGTGTCCTTCGCGAGGGTCTCGCGGATCGACTCGAAGTCGCCGAACTCCTCGAGGATCTTCGACTCGGTCCAGCCCAGGGCCTTGAGCAGCACGGTGACCGACTGCTTGCGCTTGCGGTCGAGGCGGACGCCGACCTGGTCGCGCTTGTCGATCTCGAACTCGAGCCAGGCGCCGCGCGAGGGGATGATCTTCGCGGTGAAGATGTCCTTGTCGGAGGTCTTGTCCGGGGTCGACTCGAAGTAGGCGCCCGGGGACCGGACGAGCTGCGAGACGACGACGCGCTCGGTGCCGTTGATGACGAAGGTGCCCTGCTCGGTCATGAGCGGGAAATCACCCATGAAGACCGTCTGGCTCTTGATCTCACCGGTGTTGTTGTTCATGAACTCCGCGGTGACGAACAGCGGAGCGGAGTAGGTGATGTCCTTCTCCTTGCAGTCGTCGATCGAGTACTTGGGAGGCTCGAAGCGGTGCTCGCGGAACGACAGCGACATCGATCCGGAGAAGTCCTCGATCGGCGAGATCTCCTCGAAGATGTCCTCGAGACCGGCGGTCGTGGCGACGGAATCGTCCCCGCGCTCGGTGGCATCGATGACGCGGTCCTGCCACGCCTCGTTGCCGATCAGCCAGTCGAAGCTGTCGGTCTGCAGTCCGAGCAGATTGGGTACCTCGAGCGGCTCGTGGATCTTCGCGAAGGAGATGCGCTGGGGCGGGTTAGCGGTCCTGGTGTTTTCGTTGGCGGCGGCCAATGGGATCCTTCCGAGTGGGTCACCTGTTGAGTCCGGCTTCACCTGAGCCGGCGTCGAGGACCGCAGGGACCAGGTGTGACGTACACATCCGGGTTCCACGGTCTGCTCAAGCCGGGATTTCCGATGTGCCCACCGCTATATGAAGGCACCACGAAGGCGAAGCAACGCAAATATCTACTTTAGACCTGCAATGCCCGGAGCGCAAGTGCGGATGTGGTAGGCTCTCAATTTTTCCGTGCGATCCCGTCCCGGTCCTGGTCAGAGGCCCCGTGAGGACTGTTCCGGGACGACGGGTCACCTGCCGCCGCGCTGCCAGATGCCGGTCATCCCCAGGGTCCGGAAGCCGACGCGGTCGTTGATCGCGAGCATCGGCGCGTTCTCCGCGGCGTTCCACGTGTACACGCGCTCGACCTCCGGGGCGCTCGCGCGCAGGTGGCCGGCGTTGAGCCGCTTGATGAGCACCGCGTATCCGCGCCCGCGGGCCTCCGGCACCGTCACCGTGTACTCCTGGAACCCGAACTCGCGGCCGTCGCCGACGCGGAAGACGGTGACGCCCAGCGGCGCGCCGTCGTCCGCCCGCAGCAGCACCGTCCCGTAGGCCGTGATGCCGCGGGCCCGGTTGAGCCGATCCTCGTCGCGGACGCGCTCCGGGGTGTACACGACGGGCTCGAAGTCGGCCTCCCCCACCGGGATCGTCGCCTCGAACACGGTGAGGAGGTGGGTGAGCGCGTCGAGGAGGTGGGCGGGGGCATCGCCCACCCAGCTGTGCGCGCGGAGGCCGGCGGGCACCTCGGGCGCGGGGACGTCGCCCACGGGGAGGACGGCGAAGCGCTCGATCTGCACGAGGCGGAACCCGCGGGACTCGAGCCGGAGGACCGCCGGGTCGTCGGCGAACAGGGCGCCGTGGCCGGGCGCGAGGCGGCGCAGCGGCCGGGTGCCGTTCGGCCCGCGATCGGGGTCGAGGCGGGCTCCGCCGGGTTCGACACCGTCCCCGGGGCGGGCGCCGGGCGTCCCGAGTGCGGTTGCGGAGCAGTTGTCGTCCGGGTGGTCGGGGTGCTGCTCGTCGGCGTAGAGGACGGTGCGGCCGGCCGCCGCGACGACCGCGTCGACGTGGGACCACAGCAGATCGTCGACCGCGGCGGCGGTCTCCGGCACGAGGCCGGGGAGCACATCGACCGCGACGTCCGCGGAGTCGAGGTTGTCCCGGAGCGGGGCGACGACGATCGCGCAGCCGAGGCACGCGTCCCCGCCGACGGCGAGTGCGAGATCGCGCCGGTGGTGGGGGTCCGACTCCCAGCCCGCCCGGCGCTCGGCGGCGGTGGTGACGAGTTCGGGGAGGCCGATGCTCTCCATGAGCACTTCCTCCTCGAGCGCCTGCACGTGGTCGAGGAACTCGCCGAAGAGCTGCGGGTCGGCAGCGACGTCGACGGCCCGGACGAGGCGCAGGTCCGCCGGGCCGGCGTCGGTCGGCGGGGTCGAGGTCGGGGTCGAGGTCGAGGTCGGGGTCGGGGTCGGCGGCGTGGGGTCGTCCGACCCGGCGGGCCGGGTGCCGTCGTCCGGCGCGGTGGCCGGTGCCGGCCGGGCGTGGGCGAGCAGCGCGGCGGAGGCGGATGACGGGGATGCGCTCATGCTCCACTTCTACCACCGCCGACCGTGCGGAGCGATGCCCGGCGGGACCGTCGCCACGCAGGTGCGGTTCGCTGTGGACAACCGCGGGCGCGGCACCGGCGGCTGATAGGTTCGGGCTGACGGCGCGGTCGCACATCGCCGCGCCCTTCCCTGGACCGGAGGAGACATGGACACTGGGGCCGACCCCGGATACCTCATCGTGTGGCTGTGGATCTCCTGGGCCGTCGCCCTGCCGGTGCTCATCGCCGCGGGGATCGCCACCCTCATCAGCCTCGGCGCGGGCCGCGCAGCCGCCGGGTCGTCCCGGCCGCGGTCCGTCCGTGCGGCCGGTCGCCCCGGGGACCGCTCCGCCCGGCCCGGCACGATGCCTCCGCGCCCGCCCTGGGCGCCGCAGGCGGACGCGCCGGCCGCCGGTCCCCCGGCACCGCGCTCCCCTGCGCACCCCGGCACGCAGGGACCCGGGGACCGGTCCCCCGGCATGCAGGCACCCGGGATGCCGGCCCCTCGCGCGGGGGCTCCGGGGGCGGGCCGGCCCGCGGTGCCGTACGCCTCGGCCCCCGGCCATCCGATGCCCGGTCCTCCGGTGCCGGGTCGTCCGGTCACCGGCCCTCCGGCTCCTGGCCGTGCACCGCACGGTCGGCCGGTGCCTCCGCAGTCCGCACCCGGCGGTCCCGCACCCGGCCATCCGGCTGTCGGTCATCCGGCACCCGGTCATCCGCAGGGCGGCCGGCCTGCGGTCGGGGCCCGCACCGACCGGAGCGTGCTGTACCCCAACCTCCTCCTCGGCGTCGCCTGCCTCTTCGTCCTCGCGGCGGCGGTCGTGTTCGCCGGGATCAGCCAGTCGGCGGTGCTGCGGGCCGTGAGCATCTGGGCGGTCGCGCTCCTCGCCTACGGCGCCGGTCTGCTCCTCCACGGCCTGGCACCGCGCCTGCGTCCCATCGGCATCGCGCTCACCGGGCTCGGCCTCGCGCTCGTCCCGATCGCCGGCGGGCTGCTCGGCGGGTTGTCGCTGACGAGCCCGTCGCTGGCGTGGTTCATCTCCTCCGCCGTCGGGGTGCTCTGCTACGGCCTCGCGGCATTCCGCCTGCGCTCGGCGCTCGTCACCTGGTTCGGACTGCTCTTCGTCCTCTCCCTCGTGCTGTCGCTCATGGCGCTCACCCCCGCTCCGACGGTCTGGTACTTCTGTGCGCTCGTGCTCGCCGCGACGGCGTTCGCCGTCTCAGCCCGCCTGCTCACCGGACGGGTCGACCGCGCCTTCGTCCTGCCGCACCTCGTGCTCGGTGAGGTCGTCGCGCCGGTGGCGGTGGCCGCCTCGGTGTTCGTCGACCCGTTCCCGAGCGCGTGGGCGTGGTCCGCGCTGTTCGCCGTGCTCGGCGTCCACTACCTCGTCGGGGCGTGGTGCCTGGGCTCGGCGGTGCGCGGGCCGATCGCCCGCCTGGCGCTCTCGACCTCACTCATCTGGGCCGTCGGCGCGGCCATCGGCAGCCTCTGGCCGGAGCAGCCCCCGACGACCCAGGCGGGTGCCATGGTGCTCACCGCCCTGGCCCTGTCCGCCGGGTTCCTCGGCGAGGCGCTCCTCCACCGCCGTCGCACCGTCACCACCGGGTTCGTCCTCGGCGTCGCCGCCGGGCTCGGGTTCATCGCCACGCTCATCTCGCCGTTCTCCCTGGCCTCGCCGCTGGTGCGGCCGCTCGCCGGCGGCATGATCGCGCTCACCGTGGTCCTCGTGGTGCTGCTCGTCGTCAGCGCGCTCCGGTTCGATCTGCCGCCGGCGCGCGCCGGGGCGGTGGCGCTCGGCTGCACGCTGGGCCCCTGGACGGCCGCGGCGCTCGGGGTGGGCGATGCCGAGGTGTCCATCTCGAGCGGCGCGCCGTACCTCCTCCTCATGGTGGGTCTCGTCCTCGTGCTCGCCGCCGACGGCGCGGGCGCGGCGTGGATCACCTCGAAGCGCGGGCGGCGTCTGCTCCACCTGCGCCGCTCCGCCCCGCTGCTGTCGGCGGTGACGAGCGGCGCCCTGCTCGCCCCGGCGTTCGGCGCACCCGATGCCGGGCACCCGCTCATCGCTTTCGCCGGCTACCTCGTCCTGCTCCTGGCGCTGTGCGCCGCCGCCTGGGCGGTGCGCTCCGCGCTCCTCCTCACCGGCGCGATCCCGCTCGCCACCGCGGTCGCGATCACCGTGTCGTCGTCGTACGGGGCGGACGGTGTGCGCATCATCGCCCCGGTCCCGAACGACGTCGTGCGTCTGGGGCTCACCGTCGCGCTGCTCGGCGGAGTCGTCGTCGCGGAGGTCCTGCTGCTGCGCGCCGGACGCCGCTGGCGCGCCCGCTATGCCGGGATCATGGCCCTCGTCCTCGCCGGTGTCGTCGCGCTCGACGTCCTCGTCCCGATGTTCCCCGCTCCGGAGAGCGACCTCGCGCTCGGGGTGCTCGCCCTCGCCGCCGCCGGCGGGCTGCTCCTGCTCCATGCGGCGGTGGTCTTCGGGCACCGGATGCGGCCCCGCGCCCCGGGCACCGGGCGTGTGCGTCCGGGGCTCGGTTCGATCGCGCTGTGGGTGGGCCTCGGCGCGCTCACCGTGCTCACCGTGTACCGGGCCATCGAGGCGCCCACGCTGTTCGCCATCATCACCTGTGCGCTGCTCGCCGCCGCCGGAGTGCACGCGACCCTCGTGCACCGGAACCAGTGGCTGCTCCTCCCGGCGGCAGCGGCGACGGCGATCGCCGTCGCGAAGCTCTCCGGTCTGCTGTTCGACGACGGGGCGCTGCGCGCCGTCGTGTCCGCCTGGGTCGTGTGGGCGCTGTGGTACGGGTGCTACTGGGTGCTCACCTCGGGCGGGAAACCGGCGACGGCTCCGCTGGCTGTGGCGTTCGCGGCCGCGGTCGCCGCGATCGTCGCGACCCCGCTGCTCGACGTCGAGGTGCCCTGGCTCAATTCCGTCACCCAGCTCGCCGTCGGCATCTCGGTGACGATCCCGGCGCTCATGCTCGCCCTCCTCACCGCGCGCGTCGACGAGCGGACCGTCCGCCGGATCCTCCCCGAGTCCGCCTCGTTCATCGGCGCGCTCGGACTCATGATCGCCCTCCACGGCGTCGTGTCGACCGCCCTCGTCGTCGATCTCCACCTCCTCGCCGCGGTCGCCTGGCTCTGGGCGCGGCTCGCGGACCGGCGCGGCGACATCCCGCTCGGCGGCACCCTGCGTCGGGTGATCTCCGCGGCGGTCGTGAGCCTCGCGGGCGTGTATGCCGGGCTCGTCGACGGCGGCTGGTACACGGTGCTGTTCCTCGTCGACCATGTCGCGCTGCTCGTCTACGGTGCGGTCCGGTCGCGGGCCTGGGCGCTGTGGTGGGGTCTCGGCGCCTCGGTCGCGGCGATCGTGTGGTTCCTCCGGGACCTCGTCTGGCTCGCGCTCATCGTGCTCGCGCTCGTGCTCATCGGCGTCGTGGTGTGGCTCCTCCTCCGCAGGCCGCAGGGCCAGACCCGGGACGGACAGGTGCCGGTGCCGGTGCCGGGTGGCCCGGGCGGTCCGGGGGCGCCGGGGTACTCACGAGGTCCGGGGGCGCCGGGACCGGGAGTCCCGCCGGCAGGGATGGGAGTGCCGCCGGCAGGGCCGGGGCCGCGCCCTGGGCCTGGAGCCCCACACGCCGGGCCGGGGGTTCTGCGCCCCGGGCAGGGATCCCCGCAGGCAGGGCCTGGAATCCCCCACGCCGGGCCGGGACCGCGCAGCGCTTCGGAAGCGGCGGCACCGCATCCACCGGTTCCGCCGCACGGCCGACCCGGCGGCATGCCCGCAGCGACCCCGGGCAACCGTGCCCCGAACGGTCCGGCCCAGCCGCCGTACCCCGATTCCGGCGTACGCCCGGAGCAGTCGTATCCGTGGGGGCCTCCGGGATCGGCCGGTCGGCCCGATGAGCAGTGGTCGCCCCGTCCGCAGCCGTCGCAGCCACCCGGACCACCGAGCGACCCCGAGCCGCTGCGCAGCCCTGAATCGCCGCGCGGTCCCGTTCAGCCGTACCGCCCCGAGCCGCCGCGCAGACCCGGCCCACCGCCTCCACCCGGACCTCCCCCGCCGCGAAGGAGCCCCCATGACTGAGATCTACGTCTTCACCTCGGACCCGGTGCAGCTCAACGCCTACCTCGTCGTGGGCTCCGAGCGGGCACTCGTCGTCGACACCGGCGCGGGCCCGGCCCAGGCGGGCTCGATCCTCGCGGCCTTCCGGGCCCTCACCGATCTGCCGCTCACCGTGGTCAACACCCACGACCACTGGGACCACTTCTTCGGCAACGCCGCGTTCGCCGCGGCCGGGGTGACCGACTTCCTCGCCTCACCCGGATTCGTCCGCGACCACCGGGCCTCGGCGTGGATCCAGCTCGAGGCCGTCCCGCTCGAGCACGAGCCGGACCTGCCCACGCCGGAGGATCTCCTCGTCCCTGTCACCGCGATCGACACCGGCGAGACGCTGTCGCTGGGCGACTGCACGGTCGAGTTCCTCGCGCTCGGCGGGCACACCGAGTCCGACCTCGTGATCCTGTGCGAGGACGTCGCGCTCGTCGGGGATCTCCTCGAGGAGGGTGCGCCTCCGCAGTTCGGCGACGACGCGCTCCCGGCGCGGTGGGCCGCATCGCTCGAGACCCTCCTCGCGCTCCCGCAGCCGCAGGTGTTCGCGCCCGGGCACGGTCAGCCCGTCGACCGGGCGTTCCTCGCCGCCCAGCTCGGGGACATCGCAGCGGTGGCGGAGAGCGACTCCACGGCCGAGGTGCCCGCCCGTTCCGCTCCCCCGTTCGCCTGGGTGACGGCCGAGGAGTCACCGGACCTGCCGGAGGGCGTGCGCCGGCTGCGCTGACCCGGGGCGTCGGCGGCGCTGCCCCGAGGGGCGTCGGTTGCCCTGTCGAGCTCCGGCGTCAGGGCTCAGGGCTCAGGCTGATCCTCGTCGACGACCGCGCGGACCCGCGGCGCGTCCGGGACCGGCTCGTGACCCGGCTGGAACAGCGCTTCCCGGTCGAACAGCGCGAGCAGCCTCTCGGCCAGGGCACCGATGCTCCGGGAGGTCGAGTCGGACGCCCGGCACGTGCTGCTTCCGGTGATGTCGACCGTCCGCACTCCCCATTCCCATACGCCGAGCCTGAAGAAGCGGGTCCCCGCCGGTTGCGGGGATCGTCGGCAGTCCGCGTCGGCGGGCGATGCGTGGACGGTCGGCAGCAATTCCGCCGCGTGCTGCCAGTCGATGACGTCCAGCGTCCGATGCGCCTCGGCGTTGCACCGGCCTGCGGAATGGACGAGGACGCGCGCCGCGGTCTCGTCGGCCTCGAGCCGGTAGCTCCGGTGTCGGGCGGGGTCCGGCTCGGCATCGATGTATTCGATCCTGATGACGGCGTCGGCGGGGTCGATGTCCGGGGCGACTGCGGTCTCCGGGTCGGGTTCGACCGGGCGCACCGGGGCGACTGCGGACCGGCAGCAGTGGTGCAGCGTCATGGGCTCGGCGCTCCCGTCCCCGGTGGGATCGCGGACACGCTCGGGTCCGGCTCCTCGTCCGGGCGGAACACCGCCTGCTCGTCGAACAGTCCGCGCAGCGACGCAGCGACCTCCTCGATCACCGGATACGCCTGACCGTCGCGGTTGCAGGTGTTCCGGCCTTCGATCACGTGGAGGCGGTCGTCCCCGACCCACACCTCGAGCGTCGTCGACTTCGTCCCGGCCGGGACCGGATCGCCGCCGCAGGTCTGATCGCTGACCACTGCGCGCTCGGCGGCGGCGATCGCATCCGCCCAGACCTCGGCGTCCATCTGCTCGCGCGCCTGCCCGATGTGGGCCCCGTACGAGTCGACGGTGATGCTCGCGGCGCTCGGATCCGCGTCGAGCCGGTAGCTCCGGTGGTACCGGGGCGGCACCGAGGAGTCGCGGTGGATGATCCGCAGCGCGGTCTCCGCAGGATCGAGCGACGACGGGACCGGCTGCGGGGCGCCCGACTCCGTCGAGGAGTCGGCCGTGGGCTCCGGGGTGGGGCGTGGATCGGGGACGAATCCGCAGGCGCTCAGGCAGAGGACGGCGAGCACCATGATGCCGAGAGCGGGGGCGCCCCGGCGGGAGCCGCGCGAGACCGTGGCACCTCGGCGGGCCACGGCACCGCGGTGAGCGGGGGCACCCGCGGGGCCGGCGGCACCTCGGCGGCGGGAGATTCTGCGAGCACGGGATCGGTTCATACGACCACGGTAGGGCGTGCGGCGGTCCGGGATGTGGCGGACGCGTGCCGGTCCGGACACACCGGATCCCGGACGCACGGATCCGCGCACGGATCCCGCACGCACAAATCCATCGGCACTCCGGATTCTACCCGCACCGGGACCGTCGGAGCAGTCCCCGCGGCGCTGAGATCGCAGATTCTCGCGGAATCGCTCTCAGGAACCTACAAAAATTGAGGGGTGAATGCACGGGACCCCGCTGCCACGGGGGCAGCGGGGTCCGGTGCTGGATGCGCTCCGCTCACGGCCCGAACGCACGGGCCGCGGCGGACCGGATCACTTGAGGGAGACGGTGGCGCCGGCGGCCTCGAGGGCCTCCTTGGCCTTCTCCGCGGTCTCCTTGTTGACGCCCTCGAGGACGGCCTTGGGCGCGCCGTCGACGAGCTCCTTGGCCTCCTTGAGACCGAGCGAGGTCAGTCCGCGGACCTCCTTGATGACCGGGACCTTCTTCTCGCCGCCGGACTCGAGGATGACGTCGAACTCATCCTTCTCCTCGGCGGCGGCCTCGCCACCGGCACCGCCGGCAGCAGGGGCGGCGGCAGCGGCGACCGGAGCGGCGGCCTCGACCTCGAAGGTCTCTTCGAACAGCTTGACGAAGTCGGAGAGTTCGATCAGGGAGAGCTCTTTGAACGCTTCGATGAGCTCTTCGGGGGTGAGCTTAGCCATGGTGGCTATGTCCTTCCTTACATGGCTGACGATCGCAGCCGGGGTGGTTTACAGGGGTGAAACTCAGGCGTCCTCGGTCGCGGCGGCCTCGGAGCCGGCGTTCTTCTCGCGAAGAGCGTCGACGGTCCGGACGGTCTTGACCAGCGGGGCGGTGAACATGTAGGCGGCCTTGTAGAGGCTGCCCTTCATGGCACCTGCTGCCTTCGCAAGCAGCACCTCGCGGGATTCGAGGTCGGCGAGTTTCGTGATCTCGTCAGCGGTCAGCGGCTTCCCCTCGAGGTAGCCTGCCTTGATGACCAGCTGCGGATTCGCCTTGGCAAAGTCACGCAGCGCCTTCGCGGCCTCGGACGGTTCGCCGGTGATGAAGGCAATGGCGGAGGGTCCGTTGAGGAGTCCGTCGAATGCCTCGATGCCGGCTTCCTTGGCAGCGATAGCGGTGAGCGTATTCTTTACCACGGCGTAGCTTGCCGTCTCACCGAGTGCTACGCGCAGGTCTTTCATCTGCGCGACGGTGAGACCGCGGTACTCGGTCAGCACTGCAGCCGGGGAGTTCTCGAGCAACTGCTTGAGCTCCGCAACTGCCGCTGCCTTGTCAGGCCTCGCCATGGTATTCCTTTCGTACGGTGTCGGTGCCGAGAACACGAAAAAGCGCTCCGCGCAGAATGCACGGAACGCTGGGACTGCGGATGCGAGCATCCGGATCGTCGTTCTCATGACACCTGCGCTGGCCACTCGTTGCGAGTCTTCGCCCGCGGGCACGGTCATCCGATTCCGGATGAGGTGATTCCCACGGGGACCGACGGTCTTGGGCAGGCTCCATGCTAGTGCACCCGCCCCCGGACGCCAAATCCGCCCCCGGACGCCAAATCCGCGGCTGCACCGGGACCGCGCAGCAGTGCTGCAGCCGCCGCTCCACCCGGCGCCCCGAGGCACGGTGCAGCCGCACACCGCAACACCCGGTCCGTGCTCCCGGCCCGCACCCCGCCTGCGTCGACCTGCCGTGTGTGCTCGATCGATCCGTCGACCTGCCGGTTGTGCTCCATTCCGGGACTGGATCTCGAGCACAACCGGCAGGTCGACGGTGGGACCGAGCAGCAGCGGCAGGTGGGCGCGGGGTGTGCGGCGGCCGAGGCGGGATCCGCCGGGGCGGACCTGTAGCCTGGGGCGGTGGAGGAGATCGGTGCATGGGTGGCGGGCTTCGCCGGGACGCTCGCGGTGTACCCCATCGCCGCCGTCGTCAACGCGATCGCCGGCATCGTCCCGCCGGTCCCCTCGACGGCTCTGTTCGTGGGCCTCGGCGCGCTCAACGCCACGAGCGGGGAGCCGTCGTTCCTCGGGCTCGTGCTCGCGATGATCGCCGGCTCGATCGCCGGGGACCTCATCCTCTACGCTCTCGCCTCCCGCTTCGACTTCCGGCAGTGGCCGCTCCTGTCCTCGCCGCGCGCGCAGCGCCGGCTCGAGCGGATCGATGCGCGGATGGAGTCCGAATCGCTCCAAGTCCTCGTGATCTCCCGCTTCATCCCCCTCGGCCGGACCGCGGTGTCCCTCATCGCCGGCGCCGGGCGGATGTCGCTGCGCGACTTCACCGGCGCGCTGACCACGGCCTCGGTGGTGTGGGCGCTGTACTCCGTGGGCTTCGGCTGGCTCACCGCCCGCTGGATCCCGGTGCCGACGATCGTCGCGGTGATCATCGCGATCGTGCTGTCGATCGTGCTCGGGTTCGCGATCTCCCGCCTCGGCGACTGGTGGATCGAGCGCCGCGCAGAGGACTGAACCGCGCCGCACAGCCCACGCGCCGCACTGCCCGCGCGCCGTCACTCGAGCAGCCCGCCATCACTCCCGTGAATAGGCGACCGGCGGGGTGCGGAGGAATCCGCACCCCGCCGGTCGGCGGTGGTTCAGGCCTGCGTCAGGGGCGCAGGTCGTTGACGTCGACGGGCACGCCCGGACCGTTCGTGGTCGAGATCGTGGCCTTCGAGATGTAGCGGCCCTTCGAGGAGGACGGCTTGAGACGGAGCACCTCTTCGAGCGCGGCGTCGAAGTTGTCCTGCAGAGCCTGCTGGTCGAACGACGCCTTGCCGATGATGAAGTGGAGGTTCGAGTGCTTGTCCACCCGGAACTCGATCTTTCCGCCCTTGATGTCCTGGACGGCCTTGGCCACGTCCATGGTCACCGTGCCGGTCTTGGGGTTCGGCATGAGGCCGCGGGGACCGAGCACCTTGCCCAGGCGTCCGACCTTGCCCATCATGTCCGGGGTGGCGACGGCCGCGTCGAACGCGGTGAACCCGCCGGCCACCTTCTCGAGCAGGTCATCGGAGCCGACGTAATCGGCACCTGCTTCACGGGCAGCCTCTGCACGGTCGCCGGCGGCGAACACCAGGACCGTGGCGGTCTTGCCGGTGCCGTGCGGGAGGTTGACGGTGCCGCGCACCATCTGGTCCGCCTTGCGCGGGTCGACGCCCAGGCGGAACGCGACCTCGACGGTCGCGTCGAACTTCGACACCGAGGTGTCCTTGGCCAGGGCGATCGCCTGTGCCGGATCGTAGAACGTGTCTGCCGCGATCTTCTCCGCGGCGGCCCTGTAGGCCTTCGAGCGCTGTGCCATCTGCTTCTCTCCTTGCAGTCGTGGTCCGGGCCGCGCAGGCCCTGCCACTGGTGGGGTCCGATCCGAGAGGATCAGGCCTTGATGTCGGTGGTGATGCCCATCGAACGAGCGGTGCCCGCGATGATCTTCGAGGCGGCCTCGATGTCGTTGGCGTTGAGGTCGGGCATCTTGGTCTCGGCGATCTCGCGCACCTGGTCGGCGCTCAGGTGAGCGACCTTGTCGGTGTGCGGGGTGGCCGAACCGGACTTGACGCCCGCAGCCTTCTTGATGAGCTCTGCGGCCGGCGGGGTCTTGGTGATGAAGGTGAACGAGCGATCCTCGTACACCGTGATCTCCACCGGGACCACGTTCCCGCGCTGGTTCTCCGTCGCGGCGTTGTACGCCTTGCAGAACTCCATGATGTTGACGCCGTGCTGACCAAGCGCCGGGCCGATCGGAGGCGCCGGGTTGGCGGCACCTGCCTGGATCTGGAGCTTGATCAGACCGGTGACCTTCTTCTTGGGAGGCATGTTTCGGTCCTTTTCTGTTTCGTCGGCCCCGCAGCCGAGTGCTGCAGGGCAGGTGATCGCCGAAGCCGATGAGAAACGGCAATCAAACCACACCATTGTTCCACGGAACGCCCGCCGGCGCGAATCCGCGCCTCCGGGTCCGGGAACGCGGCAGGCGCCCGGACCGTGCCGAGCGCCTGCCGCGGTGAGCGATGAGGGGTGCTGATCAGATCTTGGCGACCTGCTCGAAGCCGAGCTCGACGGGCACGTCGCGCTCGAAGATCGAGAGCAGCACGGTGAGCTTCTGCGACTCGGGGCGGATCTCCTGCACAGTGGCGGGGTGGCCCTCGAAGGAGCCCTCCTTGACCATGACGGACTCGCCGACCTCGAACTCGACGGAGATCGGGGTGCCGGCCTGGGAACCGCCGCCGGCGCCCGCCTCGGCCTGGGCCTTCGCCTGCTGCTCCTCGAACACCGGGGCGAGCATGGAGAACACCTCGTCGAGGCGCAGCGGGACCGGGTCGTAGGCGTTGCCGACGAATCCGGTGACGCCCGGGGTGTGGCGCACCACGCCCCAGCTCTCGTCGGTGAGGTCCATGCGGACGAGCACGTAGCCGGGGATCCGGACGCGGCGGATCTGCTTGCGCTGGCCGTTCTTGATCTCCACGACGTCTTCCATGGGGACCTGGATCTCGAAGATGTGCGCCTCCATGTCGAGGCTGACGATCCGATTCTCGAGGTTGGCCTTCACGCGGTTCTCGTAGCCGGCGTAGGAGTGGATGACGTACCAGTCGCCCTCCTTCATCCGCAGCTCGGCCTTGAACTCCTCGGCCGGGTCGACCTCGTCCTCGGCCGGGGCATCCGCGCCCTCGGCCTCGGTGGAGTCGGCGGGCTGATCGCCGGCCTCGGTGGAGTCGGCTGCCTGCTCGTCGGCCTCAGCGGACTCGGCGGGTGCCTCGGCGGCTTCGTCGGCAGCCTGCTCGTCGGACTCCGCGGTCGGCTCCTCGGCGGCGGCTCCGGTGGACTCGGCACCCTCGGTCGCGGCGTCGTCAGGGGTCTGCGCGGGGTCGACCGTGCCGGTCGGCTCCTCGGCAGGGGTCTCCTGCGGCTCGACGGCTTCGACGTTCTCGGTTTCCGGGGTGTTGTCCGACACCAGTTCTCCTTGTGAATGAATGGTTGGCGTGCGCCAGGTCTGCGCGCTCAGCGCGCTGTTGCGATGCGGGGGCGGCTCACCAGAGCGGCCAGAGGGGGCTTCCTGCGAAGACGGTCCCGGCGAGCTTGCCGAAGATGAAATCGAGGGCCGTCACCAGCAGCATCATCACGACGACGAAGGCGAGCACCACGAGGGTGTAGTTGATGAGTTCTTTGCGGGTCGGGGTGACGACCTTCTTGAGCTCGGCCACGACCTCGCGAAAGAACTGGAGCAGGCCGCCGAACAGCCCGCGCTTCTTCTGGTCCGCGGAGCGCTCTCGCCGAGCCCCCGAGGCCTTTGCAGGTGTGTCTGCCACGCATCCTCACTCGGTCGTCGTTGAAATGGTCCTGTGCCGCCGAGCCGGATCGTCGAACCGACCGGCGAAGCCTGAGCAGGGGTGACAGGACTCGAACCTGCAACCTACGGTTTTGGAGACCGTTGCGCTACCAATTGCGCCACACCCCTTCGGCGTGGAGGGGCACCCGCGTGAAGCGGAGGGCCCACCGCCAAGGCACGAGCATACAGTCTCCGCCGCCTCGCCGTCGAACCGGGCCGGCACCCGGGGCCGAGGCGCCCGCCGGGAACCGGCATCCGGGCCGGTCACCGCCCATCGAGGTGGTCACCGGCCGCCGAGGTGGGCACCGGCTGCAGCGCCGCCCGCATGCACTGCCCCGGCGCGATCACTGCCCCGGCGCTGTCACTGCCCGTTCGCACCGTCCGGCGGCGCGTCCTGCACACTGACCTCCGCGTCCTCCGCCCCGTCCTGCTCTTCGTCCTCCTGCTCCGCCGGCGGCGCCCAGGGGCCGGGCGGGGGCACTGCCTCCCGGGCGGAGAACGTCACCCCGGCGTCCATGTCCACGGTGACGACCTGGAGGTCGAGCGGCGCCCCGGTGTCCGCGTCGAAGCGGATGACGGTGAGCTCGGCGGGCATCTTGAGCGGGCCGGGGGTGAGGGCGTCGGCGAGCGCCCCGCCGGTCGTCGAGCTCACGTACCTGATGCCGCGCGCGTAGGGCTCCGGGCCGACCTTCCGGTGCCAGTGGCCGCTGAGTGCGAACGGCGCGCACCCGGTCTCGAGCGCCGGCTGGGCGTGCCGGGGGTCGTGGATGAGGGTGATGTCGGCCTCGGTTTCGCACGCCTCGGTGGCCATCCGCGCGGAGAACTCCGCGGCGGTCTCCCCGGTCTCGAGCACAGGTTCCGAGACGCCGAACACCGTCCGGCGCGGATCCGACCCGCCGTGGATCCGCAGGCCGGCGACCTCGACGGTCCCGTTCTCCAGCACCGTCCAGCCCGTGCTCGCGGCGTGCCGGGCGGTGCCGAGGGAGTCGTGGTTGCCCTTGACGAGGACGCGCGGCAGCCGGTCGGGCAGCTGGTGGGTGAGCGCGTCGACGCAGTAGTTCTCCGCCGGCGTGCCCGTCATCGTGATGTCGCCGCCGTCGAGGTAGAGGTCCGCCCCGGTGCGCGCGACGACGTCCCCGACGATCCGGGCCATGCCGACGTTGCAGTGGAGGTCGGAGCCGAGCACCGCGGTGACGACCTCGCCGCTGTGTCCGCCGGTCCGCGGGTCCGGCGGCGGGACGAGCGCGGCGGCCGCCGACCAGCGGGCGTCGAACGGGCGCTCGGTCCAGGCGGTGTCGAGCGCGGCCAGCGCCTGGTCGTAGAACGCGTCGTTGTCCTCGATGAATCCGTCGACCAGCCCCACCGCCTCGTCGATCACCCCGGACAGCCGACCGGTGACCTCCGCCCCGGCCAGCGGGGTGCCGGCGAAGGCGGGGTTGGCGGTGATCGGCTGCGGGCGCTGGATCGGCACGAGGAGCACGGCGAGCAGGCACGCGAGCGCGGTGCCGGAGGCGAGTCCGATGGTGGTGCGGCGCCGCGAGCGCGGCGTGCTGCGGTCCGGCGGCCCGCGCATCACGACGACGACGCCGATGAGGGCGGCGAGCCCGAGCCCGGCCCCGGCCTCCCTGGCGAGGGCGTCGGCGGCGAGTCCCCGGGCGACGATCCGGAACTGCGCCTCGGGTGAGGAGAAGAACGTCGCGTATGCGGACACGTCCTCCCCGAGCGCGTCGAGGGTGGTGCCGCCGAGCGCGGACTCCGCCGGGATCTCGCCGACGTCGATGCGCGCGCCGAGGCCGAACGGGAGCAGCTCGGCCGCCGGCATCCGCACGCTGCCGAGCGCCCCGAGGTCGATCGTCACCGCGGCATCCGTGGTGAGCGAGTACTCGGCCATGTGCGGGCCGAAGTTCGCCTCGGTCCGGGCGGTGAGCACGGCCCACGGCGCGACGAGCAGCAGGCAGGCGAGGACGACCCCGAGGCCCGGCAGCACGCGGAACAGGGTGCGGGCGAGTGCGCGCGGCTCGTCGAATCGGTGCGTCCGCCGCCCCGGGCGCCCACCGGGAGGGGTCCGGGTGAGGAGAGGGCTCATGCGTCCAGGCTGCACCCGATGAGGTTGGGCTCCGGCTCCAGCGTGATCCCATACGCCTCGCGCACTCCGGCGCGGATGTGCCGGGCGAGCTCGAGGATGTCCGCGGCGCGGGCATCGCCGCGGTTGGTGAGGGCGAGCGTGTGCTTCTGCGACAGGGTGGACCGCTCCCCCAGCCCGAATCCGCGGCCGAACCCGGCCCGGTCGATGAGCCATGCCGCCGAGGTCTTGACCAGGCGCGGGTCGCGGGCGCCGGTCACCGGGTCGGTGACGGGGTACACGGGGGCCTCGGCGGGGAGTGCGGCGTCGGCGGGCAGGATCGGATTGGTGAAGAAGGAGCCGGCGGACCAGGTGTCGCGGTCGGCGTCGTCGAGCACCATGCCCTTGGAGGCGCGCAGCGCGAGGACCGCCTCGCGCACCTCGCGGGTGTCGACCTGCTCACCGAGGTCGACCTCGAGCGCGCGGGCGAGCTGCGTGTAGCGCACCGGGGCGGACAGCCGGGACACGCCGAGCCGGAAGGTCACGGCGAGCACGACGAACTGCACCGCCCCGGTGTTCGCCGCGGTGCGCTTGAGGCGCGAGGTGCGATAGCCGAACTCGAGGTCGGTGCGGTCGAGGCGCAGCTCGTCGCCGCTCATCCGGTCGAACACGACCACCGATTCGATCGACTCGGCGACCTCCGCCCCGTAGGCGCCGACGTTCTGCACCGGGGTGGCGCCGACGGTGCCGGGGATCCCGGAGAGCGCCTCGAGACCGGTGAGGCCGCGAGCGAGGGTGTCGGCGACGAACGCGTCCCAGTTCTCGCCCGCCTCGACGGTGAGGAGCCGTTCGTCGGGGGTGACCTCGTGCATCTGCACCCCGGTGGAGCGGATGAGACAGACGGGTCCGGAGAACCCCGCGTCGCCGATGAGGAGGTTCGAGCCGCCGGCGACGAACAGCACGTCCGGGCGCGGCCCGCCGGCCTGCAGCGGGTGGGCGGCGCAGAACTCGGCCAGCGCGCCCCGGGTGGGCGCCTCGGTGACGGTGTCGGCCGGCCCACCCACGCGGAAGGTCGTGAGCTCGGCGAGGTTCACGAGAGGCGGACCTTGACCTGGGTCCGGCCGAGCACCTTCGTGCCGCCGGAGGTCACCTCGACGTCGAGGCGGGCGATGCCGGCCTCGGTGTCGACGGCGCCGACGGAGGCCGTCATCTCGAGCGAGGTCGTCGGGGTGTCCGGCGCGCCGGATTCCGCATCGGGCACGACGACCGGGGAGGTGAACCGGGTGCGGTAGTCGACGATCGCGCCGGGGTCCACCGCCCATTCGGCGATCCGGGAGATCACCGAGCCCATGGTGAGCATGCCGTGGGCGATGACGTTCTCGAGGCCCACCTCGCGGGCGAAACGCTCGTTCCAGTGGATGTGGTTGTAGTCGCCCGAGGCCCCGGCGTAGCGGACGAGGTCCGCGCGGGACAGCGGGATGCTCGCGGTGACGACGGTGCGCCCGACCTGGAGGTCGGCGAGCTTGGGGGCGATGTCGGACGGCGCGGGGCGGTACTCCTCGCGCGGGACTCCGGTGGGCTGGTCGCTCATGCGTCCTCTCCTCTCACGACGATGGTCGAGACCACGGTGGCGACGGGTTCGTCGCCGTCCGCGGTGGTGAGCTCGGTGCGGGTGGTGATCATCGCGTGGCCGCCGGCCTCGCGGATGCCGTCGACGTGGCAGGTCGCCGCGAGCACGTCCCCGGCGACGATCGGACGGGTGTAGGTGAACTGCTCCGAGCCGTGGACCACCCGGGCGAAGTCGATGCCGGCGTCGGGCCGGGTGATGTAGAGAGCCTCGGTGCGCTGGGCGGGGATCACCGCGAAGGTGGGCGGGGCGACGACGTCGGAGTAGCCGAACTGGGCCGCGGACTCCGGATCGAAGTGGGACCGGCTGTTCGCACCGGTGGCGCGGGCGAACTGGGCGATCGCCTCGCGGGTGACCTCGAACGGCTGCGCGAGCGGATAGCTCGAGCCCTGCAGCTCCGTGTTCACTGCCATGCTGCTCCTTCTGGTGGTCTGGCCCGCCGGAGCGGGCGCTCGGCGCCCGGACCCGGCGGTCTCGGTCCTGGCAGTCTATCGGCGGACGGCCCCCGCCTTCATGTCGGACGGGTCCGGGATGGTGCGAGCCGCGTCACTCCGCGGCGCCGCAGCTCGGCGTGGAGTCCGATCAGCCGGAGCGGCGCGGGCCCACCTGCATGATCGCGACGGCGTAGTCGGCGAGGTCGGCGGCGGCGGACTCCGGGCTCACCGGTCCGCTCGGGTCGTACCACTGGGCGAGCGAGGTGCACATGTTCGCCACGACGCGGCTGGCGATCTTGAGGTCGGGGACGGTGAACACGCCCGTCTCCACCCCGGCCGCGGCCTCCTCGTCGATGATGTGCTGGACGGAGCGGCGCAGCTCGGCGATGCGGGTGCGGTGCGGCTCCTCGACGCTGCGCATCTCGCTCGCCCCGATGAACGCCTTGCTCCGCGCGGTCGCGTGGTAGTAGGCGAGCGCCTCGACGACGGCGGCGAAGCGCTCCTCCGGCGGGCGGTCGGCGACCTTGGCGCGCACGCCCTCGACGCCCTCGATGAGGTTCGCCATCGTGGTGTCGAGGATCGCGACGAGCATCTGCTGCTTGCTCTCGTAGTAGTGGTAGACGCCGGCGACGCTCACCCCGGCCTCCTGCGCGATCTGGCGCATCGAGGTGCCGTGGTAGCCCCAGCGGTTGAAGCAGGTGATGGCCGCCTCGAGCACCTTTGGCAGCGTGTGGTCGTGCCGGCTGTCGGTGCGGGACCCGCCCGCGGTGGGGACCGCGGAGCCGGACACGAGGGCGTCGAGCTCGATGTCGAGGGCGGCGGCGATGTCGGTGAGCCGGTCGACGGTGATCGAGACCTTGTCGCGCTCGATGAGGGACAGCGTCGCCGGGCTCACGCCGATCCGCGTGCTCACCTGTTCGAGGGTCAGGCCGGCGGAGTTGCGGGCCGCGCGGACGCGCCGTCCGAGCTCGCCGCTCTCCGCCGGTGCCGCAGTGTCTTTAGTCATGCTAAAAACCCTAACACTCGTGTGCCGCTCTCACTCCCCGCAGCTTCACAAAAACTCGCACCCCGCATAGTCTGGGGGCCCGTTCGAGTTAGCGCTCGTTCGGATCTGTGAAGATGCAGTCGAAACGCGAAAGGCAATGACGCCATGACCAACGTTCCTGACCTGACTGAGATTCTCGCCGACGCCCCGAAGAACTGGGGCAAGTGGGGCCCTGACGATGAGATCGGCTCCCTCAACTACCTCACCAAGGACGAAGTCCTCCGCGGCGTTCGCAGCGTCGTCTCGGGCGAGGTCCACACTCTGCAGCGGCTGATCGGCGACCCTAAGGGGGACCCGGTCTTCCCCGGCCGCGAGCCGGCCCAGCGGGAGATGATCCTCGACGAGTCGACCTGGGACGGGGAGGACGCCCCGCAGTTCCCGGGCGGTCTGCACTACGCGGATGACAAGCTCCTCGCGTTCCTCCAGGGCTCCACACAGTACGACGCGCTCGGACACGTGTGGTACGACGGGCAGCTGTGGAACGGGTACGACGCACGCACCACCATCGGAGGAATGGAGAAGGCGAGCGTCGAACCGATCGGTGATCGTGGCGTGGTCGGTCGCGGCGTCCTCCTCGACATGGC
This sequence comes from Brevibacterium sp. R8603A2, assembly GCF_023072605.1. Taxonomy (NCBI): domain Bacteria; kingdom Bacillati; phylum Actinomycetota; class Actinomycetes; order Micrococcales; family Brevibacteriaceae; genus Brevibacterium; species Brevibacterium sp. R8603A2. The sequence goes on along the minus strand of NZ_JALLGN010000007.1, from coordinate 117,506 downwards.
ACGGCATTTCGGGGTCGACTCGATCGAATCCCGGCGCACCTTCGGCCGCGACGACCTGTTGGAATGCGCAGAATCCCAGGGTGTGACGATCGAGAAGCACGACATCCTGGTCATCCGGACGAACCACCTCCAGCGCTTCTTCGACGAGGGGGACGCGTTCTACGAGGACTTCTGCGAACCCGGGCTCGCGTACTCCCCGGAACTCGTCGAGTGGTTCCACGACACCGAGATCCCGAACCTCGTGACCGACACGATCGCCAACGAGGTGACGACGGATCCGAACACCGGAGCATCCCTCATCCTCCACAACGCCCTCATGCGCAATCTCGGAGTGGTGTTCACCGAGATCTGCGACCTCGAGAAGCTCGCGGCCGCGTGCGCCGCCGACAACCGGTGGGATTTCCTCTACACCGCCGCCCCGATCAAGATCCACCGGGCGACGGGTTCACCGGTCAACCCCGTGGTGATCCGATGAAGCCGTTCTCCACTCCGATCGCCTCGCCGTACTCCACCGTCGTCGAGATGTGGCGGGCCGCGGTGGACGAGGCCGGCGACCGCCCCTTCCTCCACAGCTTCGACGCGACATGGACGTTCGCGGAGGTCGATGACCGGGCACGCACGTTCGCCGCTGAGCTGAGCCGTGCGGGAGTCGGGCGCGGCGACCGGGTCGCGCTGTACACGCAGAACGATCCGATCTTCGTCGTCGGCCTCATCGCCGCGCTCGAGGTCGGCGGGATCGCGGTGCCGATCAACCCGATGAACACGACCCGCGAGCTGCGCTATCAGCTCGAGGATTCGGGGGCGCGCGTCCTGGTCACGATCCCGAGCCTGTACCGCGCTGTGGCGCAGGACGTCGTCGGCGACACCGCCGTCGTCCTCACCGTCGTCGGTGGGCACACGCAGTGGACGCAGCAGGGCGAGGAGGTCGAGATCTCCGAGGCCCGGGTCGGCGAGGAGCTCGGTGCGGACGTCCTGTCGGCGGAGTCGATCTTCTCGCAGGAGCGGCGCGAGGAGTCCGTGCCTCCCGACATCTCCGCCGAGGACATCGCGGTCCTGACGTACACCTCGGGCACGACCGGGAAGCCGAAGGGCGCGCAGAACACCCACGGGAACCTCGTGTTCAACGCCGAGAGCTACCTCGAGATCACCGGGCTCGAACCGGGGCAGCCGGTGCTCGGGATCGCTCCGCTGTTCCACATCACCGGGATGGTCGGGCACATCATGCTCGCCATCCGGGCCCGGAGCCCGCTCGTCCTCAGCCACCGGTTCCATCCTGCGGTCATGCTCGAGTCGATCCGCAGGCGGCGACCGGTCTTCGCCGTCGGCGCGATCACCGCGCTCATGGCGCTGGCCGACAGCCCGGCGCAGGAGGACGGCGACTTCGACTCCCTCACCACGATCTTCTCCGGAGGCGCCCCGATCGCCCCGGCGCTCGCGGACCGTCTCGAGGGGATCTTCGGGGCGTACGTCCACAACATCTACGGGATGAGCGAGACGTCCTCGCCGACGCACAGCGTCCCGCGAGGGGAGAAGGCTCCCGTCGATCCCACCTCGGGAGCCCTGTCCGTCGGTCAGCCGATCTACTGCACCCGGTCCCGGATCGTCGATAAGAACGGGGACGACTGCGAGCCGGGCGCGTACGGGGAGATCCTCAGCGCCGGACCGCAGATCACGTCCGGGTACTGGGAGAATCCGGACGCGACCGCACAGGCCTTCGACGGCGAGTACCTGCGCACCGGCGACGTCGGGTTCGTCGACGGGGACGGCTGGTTCTACCTCGTCGACCGGAAGAAGGACATGATCAACGCCTCGGGGTACAAGGTGTGGCCCCGGGAGGTCGAGGACGTCCTCTACGGCCACCCCGCGGTGAGCGAGGCCGCAGTGGTCGGCGTCCCCGACCCCTACCGCGGTGAAACCGTCAAGGCGTTCGTCACCCTCAAGAGCGGTCATCGCACGGATGCGGACGAGCTCATCGCGCACTGCAGGGCGAACATGGCGGCGTACAAGTACCCGCGCCAGGTGGAGATCATGGAGGAGATGCCCAAGACGGCGACGGGGAAGATCCTGCGACGGCAGCTGCGGGACTGACAGGGTCGGGAGCCCGGCTCAGGCGTCGACGCCCTTGGGGGCACGGGTCTTCATGAACCCGAAGAGGTAGCCGGCGACCCGGCGGAGCTGGATCTCGTCGGAGCCCTCGGTGATGCGGTAGCGGCGGTGGTGGCGGTAGATATGCTCGAAGGGCTTCTTCCGCGAGTACCCCATGCCGCCGTGCACCTGGATCGCCCGGTCGGCGGCCTCGCAGCACAGCCGGTTGGCGAGGTAGTTCGCCATCGACACCCGGTCGGAGACCGAGAACGCGCCGTCGGTGTCCATGAGCCACGCGGTCTCCCGGATGAACGAGCGCAGCGAGGACGCCCGGGCGTGGAGCTCCGCGAGCGGGAACTGGATGGCCTGGTTGGACGCCAGGGGCTTGCCGAACGGCGCGCGCTCCTGCGCGTACGCCACCGACTCCTCGATGCAGTACGTCGCCGCGCCCAGGCTCGAGGCGGCCTGCCGGATCCGGTTCTCGTTGAAGAAGTGCTGCACGATCTGCAGTCCGCGGCCCTCCTCGCCGAGGATGTCCGCGCCGCCCACCTCGACATCGGTGAGGCGGATGTGGGCGTGGTCGGAGGGCATGTTGAAGGTCCACACGTACTCGAGCACCTCGAAGCCGGGCGCATCGGTGGGGACGAGGAAGGCGGTGATGCCGCGGGCGTCGCCGGGCTCGCCGCTCGTGCGGGCGAAGATGATGTCGCGCTCGGCGGTGTGGACGCCGGTGTTCCACATCTTCTCCCCGGTGATGCGCCAGCCGTCGGCGGTGCGCGTCGCGGTGGTCTCCATGCGGGTGGCGTCGGAGCCGTGGTCGGGTTCGGTGATGCCGAACGCCAGATGGCGGCTGCCGTCGGCGAGGCCCTCGTTCCACTCCGCCTGCTGCTCCGGGGAGCCGTAGGCGTGCATGAGGAGGAGGCCGACGTTGTTGCCGATGATGCAGTGCTCGTTCTGCAGGTCGCAGTGGAGGCCGAGGCCCTTGGCGGCGAGGAAGTCGCGGAGCACCGCCATGTCGAAGTTCGTGCCGCCGGAGCCGCCGGCCTCGCGCGGCAGGTGGTAGCGGAAGAATCCGGCCTCGTCGGCCAGCCGCCGTGCGGTGCCGAGGAGGTCCTCCCATTCGGTGCGCGGGATGCCGCCCCGGTCCCAGTCGGTGCGCGCCCATTCGCGGCGGTGGTCGAAGAACTGGATGTTGTCGTCGGTCTGCTCGAGCGGGCGCAGGGTGCTCTCGATGAAGGTGTCGAGCTCGCCCATGAGCGTCGTGAGATGGTCGGGCAGGCGGTAGTCCATGTCAGGTCTCCTGGAGGTAGGCGGGGTTGGAGGTGCGCAGGCGCCAGCGGGTGATGGCGTCGAGGACGGGGACGAGCGCGGCGGCCTCGGCAGGGTCGGCACCCTCCCGGATCCGTGCCGCGAGGGCGTGCTCATCGACGGCGCCGAGGCGCGCCAGGCCGGCGGACACCTCGGCGAGCGCGGCGGGTTCGAGTGCGCGCTGGCGGCGCACGAGGTCGACGACGTTGCGGGCCACCCGGCCGCGGAACGCGGTGACGGTCCCGTCACCGGCCACGATGTCGCGGGTGAGCCAGCGCGACAGCGCGCCGAGGAGCTCGTCGGCGGTCGGGGCGGAGAACAGCGCGTCGGCGCTGAGTCCGGGGCCGCGCGATGTCGCGGGGGACCCGGGTGCTGACGAGGCAGGGGCCTCGGCTGCGGGGTCGAGGTGCTCGGCGAAGAGGAGGCGGAGGAGGTCGTGCTCCTGCTCGGCACAGCGCCGGCCGATCGCGAGCAGCTCGAGCTCGTTGGGGTGCTCCTCATGGGCGCGCTGCATCTGCCGCAGCGTGCCGATCGCCCACCACAGGGTGGCGCGGGCCTGCCACCAGCGGACCGCGGCGGTGTCGGGGCGGCGACCGGATGCCTCGGCGTAGGCGCCGAGGAAGGCATCGAGGTCGCCGAGGCCGGCGACCTCTCCGGGTCCGCCGAACCGCCAGGCCCGCATGCAGAGGTAGCCGAGGTCCTCGTCCGGGTCGCCGAGGTGGGCGAGCTCCCAGTCGAGGACCGCGGCGAGTCCGGACTCGTCGACCATGAGGTTCCCGAGCCGGAAGTCGCCGTGGACCAGGGATTCGCCCCCGACCGGGGGCCGGGTCTCCGCGAGCCGGCGCAGGGAGACCTCGATGACGGGGCGGACGATGCCGATCTCCCGGTAGTCCGCGGCGAGCCGTTCGACGGGATCGCTCAGGCGGGTCAGCTCAGCCCGGGCGACTGCGGCCGGGTCGATCGCATGGACCCGGGCGGCGGCGCGGGCGAGGTCGTCGGGCAGCGCGGTGCGGGCGGCGGCGAAGCGCTCGTCGCGGAGGATCCGACGGGCGATCGCCTCCCCGGTGACGTGCTCGAGGAGGAGGGCCGGCGTGCCGATGAGCTCTCCGGCGGTGTCGTCGTGGATCAGGCGCGCGCAGGGCACCTCGGCGTGGCCGGCGGCGGCGAGCACGGCCGCCTCGGCGGCGTTCGCCTCCGGCGCCTCGTTCCCGCGGTGGTCCGCCCGGAGCACGCAGGTGAGGGTGCCGTCGGCGGTGCGTGCGTCGAACCGGAGGATCTCCCGGCTCGCTCCCCCGGCCAGTGTGCTCACCGCGACCTCGTGGACCGGGGTGCCGAGGATCCGGGACAGGGCGCGGGCGAGGTGCGTGCTGGCAGTCGGCCGGCTGCTGTCCGCCTGCGGCGGGTGGGCTGCGGTCGGGCCGTCGGCTCCCATCGCGTCTCCTCCTCGAGATCGATGCGCTGCGGTGCACCTCCGCGTCGGATTCAATCCACCGAGCGAACGTTCAGGATAGTGACTTTAGTCTGCCCGGACGACGGGGCGAGGTCAAGAGGGGACGACGAAGGCCCATCGGCATGATGCCGATGGGCCTTCTGTTCTGTAGCGGGAGCGGGACTCGATCCCGCGACCTCACGATTATGAGTCGTGCGCTCTAACCAGCTGAGCTACCCCGCCCCGGCACGAATCGTGATTCGTACGAGAGCCCCAAAAGGGAATCGAACCCTTGACCTTTTCCTTACCATGGAAACGCTCTGCCGACTGAGCTATTGGGGCAACGAGAAGATACTCTACACACCCGCTTCCGTGAACGCAAAATCGGCTGAACCGGGGTCTCGCACCGCGATCCGGAGGCCCGGATGCACCGTATTCGCACCGGCTCAGCGCATGGCGCGGGAGCGGATGACCTCCTCGACGAGGTCGGCCTCGGTCGCACCGTAGAGGGTGCGCGCCCACACCGTGTCGCGGTCCGGGTAGGGGGCGCCGTCCACGCGCAGCCACTGGAGCGGGTGGCCGCGGCGCTGCTCGAGCGCACACTTGGCGCACATCGGCACGGTGAGTCCGCGACCGCCGCCGGCGGTGACCTTCCCCACCTTGTGCGCCTCGCCGTGGCGCGGGTTCACCGTGCACGGCCCGCGCAGCGGCCGGCCGCCGGTGAGCCGCGCCGAGCGCTGGCGCTCGACCGATTCGAGAGACCGCTCTGCGATGTCGAACAGGACGAGCGAGCCCACGAGGTCGTCCTCGGCCGCGGATTCGTCCTCGGCGATGCGCCGTGCCAGGCCGAAGGCGTCGAGCCCGCGCTGCACGGTCGCCGACTGCTCGGCGCTGAGCCCCTCCGTCTGCAGCGCTTCGAGCTTCTCCGCGATCCGCAGCGCGTCCTGGCCGAGCACGCGACGCATCCTGCTGCGGTCGGAGTCCCTGGCCGCGGCCATGACGCTGTCGGGGATCCGGTACTTGCGGGTGCGCACCGGACGCCTCCGGGCGAGGAACCAGACCCCGCCCACGAGCCCGACGAGCACCACCCCGGCGATGACGGCGGAGCGCACCGGGTGGTAGGTGATCGCCTGGCGGATCCGGTCCGACAGCGGCGGCTCGTACTCCTCGTACTGCGGGTCAGCCAGCCGATCGAGCACATCGTTGAGCCATTCGACGCTCGACACCCGAGAGTCGGGATCGTGATGCCATCGGTCGAACTGCTGCTCGACGGCCAGATGCGCGTCGAGGTCCGCGAGTTCGACGGTGTGCCGGAGGATCCCGTCGGCGGGCACGACGATGAAGGCGCCCTCGCCGCCGTGCGCCTGCGCGATGAGCATGGGAAGGTCGCGGGAATCGGCGTAATCGGTCACCCCGAGCAGAACGAGATAGGTCGGGTGCTCGGTCGCGGCGACCTTCTCCTCGAACACGTCCAGGGTGGCCTGCGGATAGCGATCCGCCGCGGCCTCATCGACGTAGAGCGGGGATTCGTCGAGTTCCGCGGCGATCCGCACCGCGGCCTCGAGTGTCGTCTCGGTGCCCTCGAAGAGCTCTTCGACCCTCTCCGCATCGGTCGGCTCGGGGGCTCCGGAATCCTCGGCCGTGCCCTCCGCCGCTTCCGCGCTCCCCGCGGAAGCGACCACTGCGGCACGGTCCGGGGCCTCCACCGCCGCCGCGAGCACAGGGCCGCCTCCGAGCAGTGCTCCGGTCAGCACCGCGGCTGCAAGCAAGCGTCCCACCGGATCCTCACTTCCTTCTCGTGTTGTCGAGGTATGCGCGGCCGAACACCAGACCGCCGATGATGAGCAGGACGAGCGCGACGGCGCCGGAGCTGATCACCGAGGTCCGCACCCGGTCGAAGTACTCCGGGGTACCCGGGAACGGCCCCGGTTCGTATTCCTCGGCCTGATAGTCGTAGAAGTTCCGGTGCTCGGTCTCCGGGTCCCGCGTCTCCGACCACCCGATGCCGGGCAGCGCAGTGATGTACTCCTTCACCACGTCGCGCACCGGCAGGTCGGCGGTGCGTTCACGGAGCTCGGCCTCCCCGCCGTCGTAGCGCGGGATCGCCTCGTAGCGGCTGAGCTGCACGAAGCCGCTGCTCGCGATCACGAGGGTGGTGTCCTCCGGGATCCGGTCGTGCAGTGCGAGCTCGAAGCCTGTGGACCCGCCGCGGTACGCGTCGGTGCTCTCGAAGTCGATCACCACGACGGCGACCGGGTCCTCGGCTTCGGCGACGAGGCGGGCGAAGCGCTCTTCGTCCTCGGGAGCGTACCCGAGCCGCTGGGTGGGATCGATGTACACACCGTCCTCCTCGACGGCCCGGGCCGCGGCATCGACCCGTGTCGTGTCGACCTCGCCCTCGAGGGCGACGAGCGGCAGGTGGGCCGGCGAGGCGACGGAAGCGATGCCCGCACGCCGATTCTGCTCGTACAGGCACCCGAGCCCCGTGACGAGAACCGGGATGACGAGCGAGACGGCTGTGATGTGGATCCACGCAGGCAGCCAGGGACGCACCGGTGCGCTCCTCGGAGCCGTCTTGCGACCGCCTGTTCGATGACCCTTCCGGGCACGATCCTGTTCGTCGGCCGCGCTCAACGCCGCCTCGAACTCGGACGGGCTCTCGAACAATCCCGGCGAGGGCTCCCAGCCCTCGGACGCCGAGGCGAGCGCCGTGCTCAGCGGACCGAACGCGCCGAAGCCGCTGAGCGCGAACGGCGAATCCTCGTCCTGCCAGTAGGGACGGCCCTGCGCGATTCCCCTGTCCGAGAGGAAGTCGGGCGCCTCCCCGGCCGCGAGCTCCTGGGCGATGACGGTCGAGACCGGCACCTCGATGTCGCCGCCGAAGCCGTCCCAGGTCCGCCGCTCCTGGGCCTCGAGGTGCGGGAGGAAGAAACACCGCTCACGACGGCGCCCGCGCGCCTCGTCGTCGAGGACCGTCCATGCGGTCCATACGAGCGGGTTGGTCGTGTCGCCCGGTGCGGGCAGCCGGTCGACGGCCGCGCCGAGATCGCCCGGCAGCGGCTCGCGCCGGCGCAAGCTCAGGCGTGCTCCGATAGCGCGGTCACGCATCCGATTGAGGTCGCGCAGCTGCTCGACGGAGTCCGCCGCCGCGCGGGCGCGCCGCTTCTCCCGGCGCCCGAACAGCAGGGAGCCGAGGACCTCGGCGCCGGAGCGGATCATCCCGCCGAGCACGAGGTAGCCGGCACCGAGGAGTCCGCCCACCCCGATGAGCACGATGGTGTGGAAGACGGGGAACAGCGGAACCCGATCGACGGCGGCGTGCTCGGGTCGCACATCCTGGGCCGCGGAGGTCAGCCTCTCGATGTCGTTCGCAGCGGGGTCCTCTGCGTGATCGAGCCCGGTGCGGATCGCGTAGTGGATCGCCGGGCCCGGAACCTCCGCATTGAGCTCGGGGACCCTCTCCTTCGTGAGAGAGCGGGTGAGGACCCCCTCGGAGAATCCCATCGTGTAGAGCTCAGCATCCGAGTTCCACAGGACGTAGTAGGCGGTCTCGATGGCACGCGCTTCGGCGTCGGCGAGGAGGATCTCCTCGAGCATCCGTTCCGACGTGTCCCCACTGAGTTGCTCTCCGGTGCGATCGCGGGACGGGAAGCGATTCATCAGCCCGATGTACACCGGGGGGACATCTGATTCGAGCTCGGCGAGCGCATCGTCGACGATCCCGCGCTGCCTCTCGTCCCAGAACGCAGCGGTGGCGCTGTCGGTGAAAACTTCGCCGTCGTCCCAGGCCTCCCCCATGCGCTCGACGTAGCCGTCGATGTACCACTGCCGGGCGGACTCAGCGAGCTCGGTCTCATCCGAGGCGCCGGCGGCCTGTTCGTCGGGTCCCTCGTCCGGGGCGGGTGTCCGGCTCGGGGCGGGCGCCTCGGCGGTGGGGGCCGGGGCTGCGACGGTCGGCGTCACGGGCACGGCGGAGATGACGGATCCGGCCCCGAGGACGGCGCACGCAGCCGTCACGAGGAGCCTCCGGAGCACCGGGGCACGGCGCGCGCCGCGGTGGGCGGGCTCCACGGAGGACAGCGGTCGGATGAGCATACTGAGCACTCTATGACGCGGGGCGGTCCATGGCCGGGCCGGGGTGTTCCGGTTCCGGCACAGCTGCGGCGAGAGCGTCACCGGGTCGGTGCGCCGACGTCACCGGTCCCGACCGCCGACGGTTCCGCGCGCTCGCCCCGCTGTCACACCGCGTCGTACTTGGCGGCGAGGTAGCCCTGGAGTCGTCCCGGGTGGTTGGTGATGATCGCGGAGATCCCCGAGCCCAGCAGCCGCTCCCACACCGCAGGCGCGTCGACGGTCCACACGAACATCCCGAAGCCGAGCTCCATGAACTCCTCGGCGAGCTGACGGCGGGCGAAGAAGCCGCGCTCGGAGGGGTTGTAGCCGATGACCTCGAGGGCGTGCGCGAGCTCGACGTCGCCGTCGCGCGGCATGAGGCGCAGCAGGCAGCGCGGGACCATGGGGATGAGGTCACGGGCGGCCTCGAGGGTGCGCACGGAGAAGCTCTGGATGATGATCCGGTCGGCCATCCCGGTCTCGATGATGTCCGCGGCGACCTGGGACACCGCCCCCGGGGACCAGTCGTCCTTGAATTCGAGGAGGAGCCTGCCGCCGTGCTCGGCGAGGTCGGCGAGCAGGGTCCGCAGCTTCGGCACCCGCTGGCCGGCGAAACCGGGCCCCAGCCAGGACCCGGCATCGGCGAGCGAGATCCGCTCGTCGCTCATCTGCGCGATCGTGCCGGTGGCGGTCGTCGTGCGGTTGAGGGTCGAGTCGTGGAGCACCATCGGGGTGCCGTCCCCGCTGATCCCGAGGTCGACCTCGATGAAGTCGCAGCCGATCGCCCGAGCCGCGTCGACCGCGGCCAGGGTGTTCTCCGGCGCGGCACCCGAGTAGCCGCGGTGGGCGATGACCCAGGGCCGGTCGTCCCGGCCCGGTGCCGCGGCCACCCGCTGTGCGCGGAGGTACTCGGCGAATCTCAACTGTGGCCCCGGAGCACCTGGCCGAGCCGCGCGTAGCCCTCCACCGCGATGGCCCGCCACAGGTGCGAGGCCGTGATCGGGTCGGTCTCCATCATCTTCTCGATCGCGTCCTTGGGCAGGAGCTTGATCTCCGTGTCGGTCACGGCCTTGACGGTGAAGGGCTGCTTGAAGTGGTCGTTGAGGGAGAGCTCCCCGAACGACATGCCCGCGGTGAGGATCGACACGACCTCCCGGCCGCGGTCGGCCGGGGAGAGGGTGTGGACCGTGCCCGAGGTGATGAAGCGGATCCCGTCGAACTTCTGCCCGATCCGGCGGATGACGTCGCCGGCGGCGTACTCCTCGTCGACGAGGTGCTCGGCGATCTTCTCCCGGAACTCGGGGTCGATCGAGCCGATGAGGGTGGGGCGGTCGGCCTCCTCGTCGGGGAAGCAGTCCGCGTCGCCGTACTCCTCGAGGATCCGGTTCTCCGCCCAGGTCAGCGCCTCGTTGCGGGAGCCGAAGATCTCGACGTCCATCTCCACCGGGACCATGAGCTCGCTGAGCCGGTTGTCGGGGTCGACGAGGCCGAGGGCGACCCCGACCTCGTCGAGCGCGCGCGCCATGCGCGACAGCTGGCGCACGGACACCTCGGCGATGTCGTCGGCGCGGCTGAGGTCGAGGACGATGCACTCGGTGTCGTCGCCGAACTTCGCGGCCTCGCGGGAGAGCACCTCCGCACCGGAGAACAGCAGGTCACCCATGACCTCGACGACGTGCGCCTGGTGGCCGTGCTCGGCGAGCACCTTCTCAGCGGCCTCGGGGCGACGGGTGGTCGACGGGGTCTTGTCGATCGTCTCGTTCGAGCGGATGGTCGACAGCCCGGCCTTCGAGGTGCGGACGAAGTGGAGCTCGAGATCGCTCGAGATCTGCCGGTGCGCGGCGAGCCCGCGCACGCTCGAGCCGTGCTCGTCGAGCGGAGGGGAGAAGGAGGCGAGGCCCAGCTGGCCGGGGAGCACGGAGATGATGCCGCCGCCCACGCCGCTCTTGGCGGGCAGGCCGACGCTCGCCACCCAGTCGCCGGAGTCGTCGTACATGCCGCAGGTGAGCATGACGGAGAGCACCCGCTCCACGACACGGGTGTCGAACACCCGCTCCTGGGTCACCGGGTTGACGCCGAGATTGGCCAGCGTGGCGGCCATGACGGAGAGGTCCTTGGCGGTCACCGCGATCGCGCACTGCTTGGTGTAGTCGTCGTGCGCCGGGTTCGGATCGCCCTCGAGGATGCCCCAGGAGGAGAGGAACCAGGTGAGGCCGCGGTTGTGGGCGCTGCCCTGGCTGTCCTGCGAGTGGACGTCCTCGTCCATCTCGAGCTCGCGGCCGGCGCACGCGGACATCACGGTGAGGATCTTGTCGAACACGGTCCTGCCGCGCTCGGGGAGGATCTGGCCGGTCGCGGCGATCGCGCCGATGTTGATGAGCGCGTTCTTCGGCCGGCCGCTGCCGGACTCCGAGGACAGGTCCGCGAAGGACGAGCCGGAGGGCTCGACGTCGATCTTCGAGTCCATGTAGGCGAAGCCCCGGTCCTGCAGCGCGATCGCGTAGCAGAAGACCTTCGAGATCGACTGGATCGCGAAGGGCACCTCGGCATCGCCGGCCGTGTAGGTGAAGCCGTCGGACGTCGTCATCGCCAGCCCGCACAGGTTGGGGTCCTGGGAGGCGAGCACGGCGTTCGGCGATTTCGTGGACCCGCCGCGGATGTCGAGGAGGCTCTCGTGGACGGTGTCGAGGTATCTCTGGATGGGTGCGTACATACGGCCACACTATCGGAATCGCGCGCGGGCGCGAGTCGGCGTCCGGCCGGGCGCGGACCGCACGCGAGCGGGGCGCTGCGGGCGTGGCCGTGCGGGCGGGTGAGGGGGCCGGGCCGCCCCTCGGCGGCGGACGACGTCGGCCCCGGTCCGGTGTCTCCACCGGGCCGGGGCCGTCCGAGCTGTGGCAGGTATAGGATTCGAACCTATGAAGGCGAAGCCGTCTGATTTACAGTCAGATCCCTTTGGCCGCTCGGGCAACCTGCCAATGCTGCGCGCCCGCCGATTCCTCGCCGAGCACCTATGGAAGAATACTAGGCCCTCCCGGAAAACGCCAAACCGCGCCCACTAGACTGGCCGTCGACCGACATCCCCCATCGCGAGGAGCAGCAATGGCCAGTGATTCATCGTTCGACATCGTGTCCAAGGTGGACCGGCAGGAGGCCGACAACGCGCTCAACCAGGCGGCCAAGGAGATCGGTTCCCGCTACGACTTCAAGGGCACCGAGGCCTCGATCGAGTGGTCCGGCGAGAAGGTCCTCATGAAGGCGGTGAGCGAGGACCGCGTCAAGGCCGTCCTCGACGTCTTCCAGTCGAAGCTCGTCAAGCGCGGCATCTCGCTCAAGTCGCTCGACACCGGCGAGCCGTTCCCCTCCGGCAAGGAGTTCCGGATCGAGGGGAGCCTCAAGGAGGGCATCGACCAGGAGAACGCGAAGAAGATCTCCAAGACGATCCGCGACGAGGGGCCCAAGGGCGTCAAGGCCCAGATCCAGGGCGACGAGCTGCGCGTGAGCTCGAAGAAGCGCGACGACCTCCAGGCCGTCATCGCCCTCCTCAAGGGCAAGGACCTCGACGTCGATCTCCAGTTCACCAACTACCGCTGAGCCGGACCGCCGCCGAGGCGCGGGCTCGGACCCGTCGGGGCCGGGACGAGGATTCCTCGTCCCGGCCCTGTCATGTTCCGGTGCGGTGCCGTGCGGTGCTGAGTCCGACTCAGCCGACGGTCTCGTCGGCGGCGACGACGGCCCGGCGCGCCTCGGCGAGCATCGCCTCGCGCGTGGCGATCTTGATGCGCTCGCGCCCGTGGGGCTCGCCGAGCGCCTTCTCCGCCGCCTCGAGGAGGTGGTAGCCCTCCCAGTCGACGAAGTCGACAGACTTCGAGCGGAGCAGCTCGATGATCGCGTCCTCGGTGGGCGCCTCGGGCTCGGGCAGGCCGCCGGCGGCGCGGTCGGCGATGAGGTGGGTGATCGTCTCGAGCGCGTCGCCCTTGGTGTGGCCGATGAGGCCGACGGGCCCGCGCTTGATCCACCCGGTGGCGTAGACGCCGGGCAGCACGGGGGCCTCGGCGGCGTCGGCCTGGCGCAGGGTGTCCGCGACCCGTCCCTCGTGGTTGGGGATGACGCCGCGCCGGTCGTCGAACGGCAGCTGGGGCAGGGCGGTGCCGAAGTAGCCGACCGCCCGGTAGACGGCGTCCATCGGCCAGTCGGTGAACTCGCCGGTGCCGGTCACGCCGCCGCTGCCGTCGAGCTCCTGGCGCTCGGTGCGCAGGCCGGTCACGCCCGTGTCGCCGAGCACCGCGACGGGCGCGTGGAGGAAGTGCAGGTGGAGACGGCGCGGGGCGCCGGTGGGTTCGCGCAGGGTGAAGTCGGTGAGCGTCTTCGTCACCTGCTTGACCTGATTGTTCGAATGGATCGTCGCCATCGAGGCCTCGTCGAACTCGAAGTCCTCCGGGTACACGATGATGTCGACGTCCTTGACGTGACCGAGCTCGCGGAGCTCGAGCGGCGTGAACTTCGCCTGCGCGGGACCGCGCCGGCCGAACACGTGGACATCGGTGACCCGCGACTGCTTGAGACCTTCGTACACGTGGTCCGGGATCTCGGTGCTGAGCATGTCGTCGGCCTGCTTGGCGAGCACGCGCGCGACGTCGAGGGCGACGTTGCCGTTGCCGATCACCGCGACGCGCTCGGCATCGAGCGGCCAGGTCTGCGGCACGTCGGGGTGCGCGTCGTACCAGTTGACGAAGTCCGCCGCCCCGTAGGACCGGTCGAGGTCGACGCCCGGGATGTCGAGCTTGGCGTCGATGAAGCACCCGGTCGAGAAGATCACCGCGTCGTAGTGGCGCTGGAGCTCCTCGCGCGTGATGTCCGTGCCGTACTCGACGTTCGCGAACAGCCGGATGTCGCCGCGGTCGAGGACCTTGATGAGTGCGTTGATGATGCCTTTGATGCGCGGGTGGTCGGGTGCCACGCCGTAGCGCACGAGTCCGAAGGGGGCCGGGAGCCGTTCGAAGAGATCGATGCTGACGTCGAAGTCCCGTTCGGCCTTGGTGAGGAGGTCGGCCGCGTAGATCCCTGCTGGACCTGCGCCGATGATGGCCACCCGGAGGGGACGTGTCATTCTCACAACCTTTCGTTTCGGTCAGCCACCCAGTCTAGTGAGGGCGCGGAATCGGGGCGAACCGAAGTGTCCGAAATCACCGAAGTCACAGCACACTGTGCAGATAGTCACTAGACTGCCGATGTGAATGACCCAGAGATCCCGGACGACGAGTCCGCACGGCGCAGAGCGGGCCTCATCCTCGGACTCTCGGGGTACCTGTTCTGGGGCGGGATGCCGCTGATCTTCGCCGCCGCCCAGCCGGCCGGCCCGGTCGAGATCCTCGCCCACCGGATCGTGTGGTCGCTCGTCACCTGCGTCCTCCTCCTCACCGCCGCCCGCGGCTACGGCCGGGTCCTCACGGCGTTCCGGAACCGCGGCGTGTTCTGGACGCTGGCGCTGGCGAGCTTCGTCGTCGCGATCAACTGGTTCGGGTTCCTGCTCGGCGTGCAGCTCGAGCGCGTCATCGAGATCTCGCTCGGCTACTTCTTCAATCCGCTCGTCACCGTGTTCCTCGGTGTGGTGTTCCTCGGCGAGAAGCTCCGACCGCTCCAGTGGGTCGCGATGGCCGTGGGCACGATCGCCGTCGTCGTCATCGCGGTGGGCTACGGCCAGGTGCCATGGCTGGCGCTGCTCGTGTCGTTCTCCTTCGGCCTCTACGGACTCATCAAGAACAAGGTCGGTGGGCGGGTCGGCGCGCTCGAGGGGCTCACCGTCGAGTCCACCGTGCTCACCCCGTTCGCGCTCGCCGCCATCGCCTGGTTCGTGCTCAGCGGGAACTCGCACTTCGGCACCGAGGGGATGGGCCACACGCTCATCATGCTCTCGCTCGGGCCGGTGACCGCGATCCCGCTCATCCTGTTCGGGGCGGCGACCCGCCGGGTGCCGCTGTCCTGGGTGGGGATGATGCAGTACATCACCCCGACGATGCAGTTCATCCTCGGCGTCACCGTGCTCGGGGAGGAGATGTCGACCGCCCGCTGGATCGGCTTCTTCATCATCTGGTCCGCGGTCGCGATCCTCACCGTGGACATGGTCCGCGCCTCCCGCCGCCGCCCCCGCCGCTGAAGCGCGGAGCCGGCTGAGGCGCGGAGCCGGCTGAAGCGCAGGCCGGCTGAGGCGCAGAGCCGGCTGAAGCGCGGGCCGGGATCAGGCGCCGGGTCGGCGGACAGGCGCGACGGCAGGGGCCTCGGGCGTTCCGGGGACACTCCAGTGTGGTCGCGGGCGTTCCGCGGTCACCTCAGTGCGGATACCCGAGGGTAACCGCACTGGATCGACCTGGGAAAGCAGAGCCGAGTGAAGCGCAGGGCCGGGTGCACCCCTGCGGGATCAGGCGGCGCGGGTGACGGCGGAGCGGGCGAACTCGACGAGCCCGTCCTTGACCTCGCCGTCGGGCACCGGGGCGAGCGCGGCCACGGCATCCTCGGCCCACGCCTCGGCGGCGCGCCGGGCCCGGGCAGTGGCAGGGTGCGCGACGAGGGCCTGCCGGGCGCGCTCGAGCGCGGCGTCCGAGCCCAGGTCCTCCTCGAGCAGCGCGACGACCTCACGGGCGGCGGCGTCACCGGCCCGGGCGTCCTGCCGGACGTAGAGGACGGGCAGGGTCGCCACGCCCTCGCGCAGGTCGGTGCCCGGAGTCTTGCCGGACTTCGCACCGTCGGACACGAGGTCGATGAGGTCGTCGGCGAGCTGGAACGCCACCCCGACCTTCTCCCCGTACTCCCGCAGCGGGGCGATGAGCTCGCCCGGGGCGTCGGAGTAGCGCAGCCCGAACTCGCCGGCGGCCGCGATGAGGGACCCGGTCTTGTCGCCGAGCACCTCGAGGTAGTGGTCGATCGGGTCGATGCCGTCGGCGGGCCCGGTGAACTCGTGGAGCTGGCCGAGCACGAGGCGCTCGAAGGTCTCCGCCTGCAGCCGCACCGCGGCCGTCCCCATCTGCGAGGTCAGCAGGGAGGCACGGGCGAACAGCAGGTCGCCGGTGAGGATCGCGACGCTGTTGCCCCACACCGTGTGGGCGGCGGGCGCCCCGCGGCGCATCGGCGCATCGTCCATGACGTCGTCGTGGTAGAGGGTGGCGAGATGGATGAGCTCGACGGCGGCCGCGGCCCGGTCGACGTCGACCCGGTCGGACTCCCCGAACTCCGCGGCGAGCAGCACGAGCAGCGGGCGCACCCGCTTGCCGCCGGCGCGCAGCAGGTGGTGGCAGGCCTCGTCGGGCAGCGCGCTCGCCTGCTCGACGACCGCGTCGAGGAGCGATTCGATCCGCACCAGTCGGTCCGCCAGCCGCTCCGCGAGCGCGGAGTCGGCCTGCACGAACGCCGCCGGGGTCAGCGGCCGCGCCTCGCGCGTGCCGTGCTCCACCGGGGTGGGCGAGGTCTCGGCGGCGTTCGTCATGTCCTCTTCAATCGTCCTCAGGGGCTCGGGCGCCGCGCGCTGTGGGGCGCGGCGCTCAGTCATCGCTTCGCTGCTCAGTCATTGCTGGTCGCGGGGACCACGGTCGTCAGAGCGGTGATGAGGCGATCGTACAGATCGCGCTCGCGCACCGCCGAGTCCTGATACAGATTGGCCAAGAGCTTGACGACGAAACGCATCAGGGTGTCGACACTCATACCGTACTTGATCCCCAGCGCCATGATCTCGGGCCTGCCGATGAGCGCGGCGAACACCCGGCCGAGCGTGAAATAGCTCCCGAGGTGTCCGCGCACGAGCGCCGGGTACTCCGCGAGCTTCTCCCGCCGGATCCGCTCCGGGTACCGGGCGTAGGTGGCGACGACCTCGGCGGCGAGCCGGGAGCTGAGCATCGCGTAGTCGATGCCCTCCCCGTTGAACGGGTTGACCATCCCGGCGGCGTCCCCGACGAGCAGCACGCCCTGCTTGAGGTGCGGGGTGCGGTTGAAGGCCATCGGCAGGGCGGCGCTGCGCACGGGCTCGAGCCGCGTCTCCTCCCCGATCGACCACTCCTCGCCCATCGCGGCGATCCAGTCGCGGAGCACCGCCCGGTAGTCGACCTTCCCGAACTGGGGCGAGGTGTCGAGGATGCCGAGGCCCACGTTGACGGTGCCGTCGCCCATGGGGAACAGCCAGCCGTAGCCGGGCATCGGCTCGCCGAGCGCACCGGCATCGGTGCGGGCGCGCAGCTCGAGCCAGCTCTCGAGGTAGGCCTCGGAGTGCCGCGGGGAGGAGTGGTAGGTGCGCACGGCCACGCCGATCGGCCGGTCGTCGCGCTTCTCGATGCCGAGCGCGATCGCCATCCGCGCGGACACCCCGTCGGCGGCGATCACGGTGGGCGCCCGGAACAGCGCCTCGGGCCCGACCTTGCGACCGCGGTGGTCAGTCCCGGTCGCCTTGATCCCGCGCACCCAGCCGTCGGCGCCGAACACCGGCTCCGAGGCGTGGACCTGCTCGAACAGACGCGCGCCGCAGGCCTGGGCGTGGCGGGCGAGCTCCTCGTCGAGGCGGGAGCGGGCGCGGGTGAGCCCGTAGGACGGGACTCCCTGGACCTCGGGCCAGTCGATCTCGAGCCGGTGGCCGCCGCCGATCAGCCGCAGCCCCCGGTTGCGGTGCCAGCCGGACGCCTCCGGGGTCGCGAATCCCAGGTGATCGAGCTCCTGGACGGCGCGCGGGGTCAGGGCGTCGCCGCACACCTTGTCGCGCGGGAAGGACGACTTCTCGAGGACGACGACCTCGAGCCCGGCGCGGGCGAGGTGCGCCGCGGCCGTCGAGCCAGCCGGTCCGGCGCCGACGACGATGACGTCGGCGTCGATGGTGGTGGTCATGCACCCGGCTCCGGGCGGGCGTCCGCGGCCTCTACTGCGAGCCGGACCTCGACGTCGTGGTCGCCGTCGGAGGCGCTGTCGCGGGCAGGGGCGTCGTCGGAACCGCTCCGGGGGCCGGTATCGCCGGCGTCGGCGCGGGATCCGTCGGAGTCGCTGCGGGCAGCGGACGGTGCGGCGGGCGCCTCGGCCCCGGCCTGCGGCTTGAGCGCGTGGTGGACGGCGACGATCCCGCCGGTGAGGTTGCGGTACTTCACCTGGTCGAAGCCGGCGTCGCGGATGAGATGGGCCAGCGTCACCTGGTCGGGCCACTCGCGGATGCTCTCGGCGAGGTAGACGTAGGCGTCGGGGTTCGAGCTCACGGCGCGGGCGATCGCCGGCAGCGCGGCCATGATGTATTCCGAGTACACGGTGTGCAGCGGCGCGGACTCGAGGGTGGAGAACTCGGCGATGACGAGGCGGCCACCGGGCTTGAGGACCCGGAGCATCTCGTGGAGGGCGAGCTCCGGGTTCTGCACATTGCGCAGGCCGTAGGTGATCGTCACGGCGTCGAAGGAATCGTCGTCGAACGGCAGGTCCGTGGCGTCGGCGTAGACGAACTCGATCTCCGGGTGCTTCTGCCGGCCGACGTCGAGCATCCCCTCCGAGATGTCCCCGGCGACCACCTGGGCGCCGGCGCGCTGGAGCGGCACCGAGGACACCCCGGTGCCGGCGGCGAGGTCGAGGATCCGGTCGCCGGGCCGCGGGTCCACGGACTTCGTGATCTCCCGGCGCCACAGTCGGGCGAGACCGAAGGTCATCGCATCGTTGGTGATGTCGTAGCGCCGAGCGACGCCGTCGAACATCGACGCCATATCGGTCTTCTGCTTGTCGAGCCGCGCGCGAGTCATGCGTCCCATGGTCTCAAGGGAGCGCACCCGCGCGCCAATCGGCGTCCCGGCCGATCGGCGTCCCGGTTAGGATCGAGGGCGATGAAGACCTTCGACGTCACCGCCGGCATGCCGGCCCCGGCACCCGGGTTCGCGGTGCGCTCGTGGTTCATCGACGGCGTGAGCCCGCAGGCTCCCCGACCGTTCGTGCAGGGCCTGCCGGCGAGCCCCCAGGAGTTCCTCGCCCAGCTCCCGCCATCGGGCTTCAGCTGCTGGGTGCGCGGCACCGCGGGTCTCGTGGGGATCGGCCGGGCGCTGCGCCTGCGCGCCGCCGGGCCGGACCGCTTCGATGCGCTGTCCGCGGCCTGGCAGGAGATCGCCGCCGCGGCCGAGGTCGACAACGAGGTCGGGCTGCCGGGCTCCGGGCTCATCGGGTTCGCCGCGCTCGCCTTCTCCGCACACTCGGCGACCGCCTCGGTCATCGACATCCCGCGCTTCGTCATGGGCCGCCGCGACGGCCGGGTGTGGCTGACCGCCGTGACCACGCCCGGGGATCCCGAGGACGCCGGCGGCCTCGCGCTCTCCCACACGCCGCTCGCTCCCCCGCGCGCTCCGCGGACCCGGCCGGGCCATGTCACCCCGGAGGACTACGTCGAGATCGTCGCCCGGGCCGTCGAGCGCCTCCGCGCCGAGGCGGGCACGGGAGCCGGAGCCGAGGCGGGAGCGGACGGCGCACCGGGCACACCGGCCGGGGCGGGCGCCTCGACCGGGGGCGGCACGTCCGCCGGAGCCGGGCCCGCGGCCGGGGAGCCGCTCGGCAAGGTCGTGCTCGCGCGCGACGAGGTCGTCGAGACCGACGAGGAGATCGATGTGCGCGCCGTGCTCGGCCGCCTCAACTCCGCCTACCCGACCTGCTGGACGTTCGACGTCGCCGGGCTCGTGGGCGCCACGCCGGAGCTCCTCATCGGCGTCACCGACGGGCAGGTGACCTCCCGGGTGCTCGCCGGCACCTATCAGGTGCAGGGCGATCCGGCTGAGGAGATCGCCGCCGCCCGCGCCCAGCTGGGCTCCGCGAAGGACTCGAGCGAGCACGCCTTCGCGATCGATTCGCTCGCCGCGAGCCTGTCGACGGTGAGCGAGGACCTCCACGTCGACGCCGAGCCCCATCTGCTCCAGCTCGCCACCGTCATCCACCTCGCCTCCGACGCCCACGGCACGCTGCGCCGGGGCGAGAACGGCTGCCCGACCGCGCTCGAGGTCGCCCGGGCGGTCCACCCGACCGCGGCGGTCGGCGGCTTCCCCAAGGACCGGGCGCTCGAGGTCATCGAAGAGCTCGAGGGCGCAGACCGGGGCCGCTTCGCCGGGCCCGTGGGCTGGATCGACGAGCGCGGCAACGGCCAGTTCGGGATCGCGCTGCGCTGCGGTCAGCTCGAGGCGCCGAACCGGATCCGGCTGTTCGCCGGCGCCGGGATCATGCCCGATTCCGACCCGGCCTCCGAGCTCGCCGAGACCGAGGCGAAGCTCGCCCCGATGAAGCGCGCGCTCGGGGTCGAGCACTGAGGGCGTCGGCTCAGCCCAGCACCGGGACGATCGGGATCTCGTAGACCCCCGGCTCGCCGGTCGCCGCGGCCGCGCCGACCTCCGCGGTCGTCCGGCACACCGCGTAGGGCCACCCGTAGCCGCGGGCGAGCTCGGCGAAGGTCCGGCCGTGCGCGGTGGCGAAGAAGCGCGGGAAGTGCGCGGCGAGGTGCGGCCGGCCGTGCTCGAGGCCGGCGAAGATCGCGCCCCCGTCGTCGTTGAGGACGAAGATCTGCACCGGTGGCAGCGGCTCCTCGGCCTCGCGGAGCAGACCGCCGATGCCGTGGAGGAGCGACACGTCGCCGAGCAGCAGCCGCACCGGGCGTCCGCTGCCGGCGGCGAAGCCGATCGCGGTGGAGACGAGCCCGTCGATCCCCGCGAGCCCACGGGAGGCGAACACCTCCACCGGCGCTCCGGGGGCCAGCACCCGGTCGAGGTAGCGCACCGCGTTCGAGCTCCCGATGTACACCGTGCCCGGGGCACCTGCGACCGCCGCGGCGGCGGCCTCGCCGGTGAGCGGGGCCGAGCCGTCGAGGTGGGCAGGGTCGTCCAGGTGGGCGGGATCGTCCAGGTGGGCAGGGTCGTCGTCGAGGTCTGCGTGCGGTGTGCCGCCCCGGGTCGCCGGCGGGGCGGAATGCTCATCGGGCTGGACCGTGCGTGCCGCGTCGAGCCAGGCGGCGGTCCAGGCGTCGCGGCCGGTGGGCACCTCGGGCAGGGCCTGGGCGAGCGCGGCCTGCCATTCCTCTCCGGCCACCTGGTCGAGGTCGGGCTGCACGCGGTGCACCCGCAGCCCGGGGCGGCTGAGGAGCCGCTGGTCCTGGCGGGACAGCGTCGGCTTGCCGAGCACGATGAGATCGGTGATGCGCTCGGCGAGGTCGCCGCGGGCATCGAGGACGCGCGTGTGATCCGTGACGAGGTGCGGCGAGCGCAGGAGCGGGGAGGACGGTTCGGCGAGCACCGGCACCCGGAACTCCGCGAGGAGCCCGCCGAGGCGCTCCGCCGACAGCCCGAAGGCATCCCCGCCGAGCGCCGCGACCTCACCGGCGAGCGCGGGCAGGACCGTGCGGACGAAGGCGGAGTCGAGCGGCACCGGCTCGCGCTCGAGGCGCGCCTTCGATCCCCACCAGGCGTCCGGATCCGCGGCGTCCGGGACCAGCGGCACGTCGAACTGGACGTTGAGCTGGACGGGGCCGGGCGGGCGGCCCCCGGCGAATCCCTCGCCCATGCTCAGCCGCACTGCGGTGGCCGCGACGTCCGCGGCGAGCGCCGCGGCATCCGGGCCGGCGGTGAGGTCGAAGCGCTCGCGCACGTCGCTGAGTACGAGCGACTGGTCGTCGATCGTCTGGTTGGCGCCGGTGGCGCGGAGGCGGGCGGGCCGGTCGGCGGTGAGGGCGAGCAGCGGGAGGCAGCCGTAGGACGCCTCGAGCACGGCGGGGTGGAGGTTGGCGACGGCGCTGCCGGAGGTCGTCACCACGGCCACCGGCCGCTCGGTCCCGGCGGCCCGCCGGCCCTTGGCGATGCCGAGGGCGAGGAAGCCGGCCTCGCGCTCGTCGATGCGCACCCGGACGTCGAGGAGCCCGGCGGCGGTCGCCTCGGCGACGGCGTAGGTGAGCGGGGCGGACCGCGAGCCCGGGGAGACGACGACATCGCGCACCCCGGCGGCGAGCAGGGCGGAGACGAGGGCGCGGGCGGTCGCGGTGGAGGTGTTCATCGCCTCGATTCAATCATGGGGTGCAGCGATCATGCGGTGGATTCCGAGCGAGCTCTCCGGATTCCCCGGGTGGTCCGTTCACCTTCGGGAGGTATATTCGCAACCCCGCGTCCATGTCCGCCCTCCGATTCCCCCGACTCCCGCCCGAAGCGCGCGGACCGCGCGCTTGGTCGGCCGCGCATCTGCCGGCCGTGCGCCGCCCCGCACCCTCCGACCGGCAGAACTCAGAACCCCGAACTCAGAACCCCACGTTCCACCCCGAGGATCCTCCATGAACTCCCGCTCCCTCATGCTCTCCGTCGGCGCCCGCTTCGTGCGGGTACTCACCGCTGCCCGCACCCGCGCCGGGGAATTCCCCGGCCGCAACCAGACCCTGAGCTTCCTCGGACCCGAGCCCACGGGCGAGGCGACGGCGACCTTCCATGTGCGGGAGAAGCGCAAGCTGTCGGCCCGGCTGCGCGAGTTCTTCGTCTACTCTCCGGCGCTCGGGCGCACCGTGGGCGTGCGCGTGCTCCTGCCCGGCCGGCCGAGCGAGGTCGCCGACGTCATCTACCTGTTCCACGGCGGCGGGGACGACTTCCGGTCGTGGACCGACCTCGGCGCCGCCGAGCAGCTCACGGCGGACAGCCCGTACCTCGTCGTCATGCCCGATGCCGGCGCCGCCTCGTACTCCCGCCACACGATCGGCGGCGGCGAGCGCACAGAGACCACCCTCGACTGGCCGACCTTCCACACCGCGGAGCTGCCCGCCTTCATCGCCGACCGCTACTCGGTGAACCCGGAGCGCTCCGGGGCGCTGCTCGCCGGCCTGTCGATGGGCGGGTACGGGGCGATGAAGTACGCCGCTCAGCACCCCGACCGCTACTGCGCGGCCGCCGCGTTCTCCTCCCCGCTCGACCCGCTCTCCGCGGTGCCGCTGTTCGACATCATCGCGCTGCGCGAAGGAGGGGCCGCGAAGTCGCTGTTCGGCGACCCCAAGCGGGATCTCGCCGAATGGCAGGCGAACTCGCCGATGAGCCTGGCGCCCAACCTCGCCGGCACCGACCTGTGGTTCACCGCCGGCTCCGGCACTCCGCATGCGGACGACGAGGACGAGGATCACGTCGACGTCCTCGAGGCGACGGTCAACCAGCACGGGCTGAAGTTCCACGAGCGCCTCACCGAGCTCGGGATCGACCACACCTGGTCGCCGCGCGCCACCGGCCTCCACAACTGGTTCGCCTGGCAGCGGGAGCTCGCCGAATGGCTCGCCGCGCTCGACGATCCCAGCCGGCGGGGCACCTCGGCGGCAGGCGGCGGGCTGCCGGGGCTGCGCGACGAGCAGCCGGTGGCTGCGGGCGCGCGGGGCGTGCACGACGGCGCGGCCTTCACCTACGTCACCGGGGAGCCGGTGTTCGCCGTGCACGGCTGGGATGTGGCGATCTCGCGGCGGCGCGCCCAGCTCGTCACCTTCGCCGAGGTCACCCCGGCGTCCTTCACGCTCAACGGCGCGGGCACCTTCCGCGTGCGCACGCCGGCGCTCTACCACCCCGGGCAGCGCTACCGGATCGCGATCTCCTCGCCGCTGGCGGAGAACGTCTACGATCTCGCCGCCGACGCGGACGGGCGCCTCGAGCTCACCGGCCGGATGGCCGGCGCGCTCCACGACCCGATCGTCCCCGGCAAGCGCACCCGCCACTTCCGCACCTGGGGCCAGGACGCACTCACCACGGTGAGCATCACCCCGCTGGACTCGCCCGAGGACGCGATGGGCGCCGATGCGGCAGCCGGTACGGGCTCCGGCATGGGCACGGGCTCGCGCTCCGGCGCGGAGGCGTTCTCGGGTCCGGTCAGTGCGGAGAGGTCCGCAGGTGGTCCCAGCAGCGCTGCAGCCGATCCGTCCACCAGCGCACCCGGTCCGGAGCCGCGGCGAGCGCGCTGAGCCGCTCCTCCGCGGGCGTCACCCGGCCGACCGGCAGCACCCCGCCCGCGGCGCGCAGCGGCGGGTCCGCGACGTCGGAGCGGAACAGGGCGCTCGTTCCCAGCCCGCACGCGGGGATGCCCTCTCCCGGCCGGGCGCTCGCGGGCAGGCTCGCGGCGAGCGCGATTCCGGCGCTCAGCCCCACCGAGGTGTCGAGCGCCGACGACACCACCGCCGGCAGCCCCGAGGCCCCGATGACGTTGAGCGCGGCGCGCACGCCGCCGAGCGGCTGGACCTTGACGATGATGACGTCGGCGGCGCCGAGCGCGGCGACCCGCAGCGGATCCGAGGCCTTGCGGATCGATTCGTCCGCAGCGATCCGGATCCCCAGGCCCGCGCGGTCCACGTCCGCGCGGACCCGGGCCAGGTCCTCGACGTCCATCACCGGCTGCTCGATGTAGTCGAGCTCGAACCGGGAGAACGTCCGCAGCGCGGTGCGCGCCTCGGCCACGGTGTAGCGGCCGTTGGCGTCGAGGCGCACCTGCGCTCCGGGAGCCGCGGTGCGCAGCGCCTCGATGCGGGCACAGTCCTCGGCCAGCGAGTCGAGGCCGTGCTCGGCGACCTTGATCTTGAAGGTGCAGACACCGGAGTAGCGGGCGGCGACCTCGGCGACGGATCCCGGTGGGCAGGCGGGGATCGTGCCGTTGACGGGCACCGCGTCGACCTGCGGGGGCGGCGGCTCGGTGCAGGCGTGCTCGAGGGCGGCGGCGAGCCAGCGGGACGCCTCGGGCACCGCGTACTCCACGAACGGGGAGAACTCCGCCCAGCCGGCCGGGCCCTCGACGAGCATCGCCTCACGGGTGGTGATGCCGCGGAAGCGGGTGACCATCGGCAGGGACACGACGGCGATCCGGGAGAACACCTCGCGCGGGTCCGCGGGCAGCGCGGCGAAGGCGATGTTCGCCCCCGGAGTGTGGGACTTTCGGCTTCGAGTGGTGGCAACAGCACCACCACCGATCGCCGAATCCCCCACACTTCGACCGGGGTGTCCAGCGCTGCCGTCGCGTGTGGTCATGCCCCCATGCTAGGGCGCACCGGTGGGACACTGTCTCACGGCCCGGCGAGCCGCCGATATGCTGGGGCCCATGACCGAGACCAGCACCGTGTCCGAGATCTTCGACCCGAGCGCCTGGCGGGAGGTGTCCGGATTCGACTTCACGGACATCACCTACCACCGCGCCCTCGACCCCGACGGCAGCGATCTGGGATGCGTCCGGATCGCCTTCGACCGGCCCGAGGTGCGCAACGCCTTCCGACCGCACACCGTCGACGAGCTCTACCGCGCGCTCGACCACGCGCGCCAGACCCCGGACGTCGGCTGCGTGCTCCTCACCGGCAACGGGCCCAGCCCCAAGGACGGCGGCTGGGCGTTCTGCTCCGGCGGGGACCAGCGGATCCGCGGCCGCTCCGGGTACCAGTACGCGAGCGGCGACACCGCGGAGACCGTCGACCCGGCGCGCGCCGGCCGCCTCCACATCCTCGAGGTGCAGCGGCTCATCCGGATGATGCCCAAGGTCGTCATCGCGGTCGTGCCCGGCTGGGCGGCCGGCGGCGGCCACAGCCTCCACGTCGTGTGCGACATGACGATCGCCTCCCGCGAGCACGCGCGCTTCAAGCAGACCGATGCGGACGTCGGATCCTACGACGCCGGCTACGGCTCCGCCTATCTCGCGAAGATGGTGGGGCAGAAGAAGGCGCGAGAGATCTTCTTCCTCGGCCGCACCTACTCCGCGCAGGACATGGCGGACATGGGGGCGGTCAACGAGGTCGTCGACCACGCCGAGCTCGAGACCGCGGCCCTGACCATGGCGCGCGAGATCCTCGGCAAGTCGCCCAATGCGCAGCGCATGCTCAAGTTCGCGTTCAACCTCGTCGACGACGGGCTCGTCGGCCAGCAGGTGTTCGCCGGCGAGGCGACCCGCCTGGGCTACATGACCGACGAGGCCGTCGAGGGCCGCGACGCCTTCCTCGAGAAGCGCGACCCCGACTGGTCGCCCTACCCCTGGTACTACTGAGCCCGGTGGGCGGGTTGAGCGGAGCCGGGGCCCCGGACGCAGCCGAGGCTCGGAGCACGGGAACAGCGAGCGCGGTGCCGGCAGCGGACGCGGGGCCGGCCAGCACGGGGCCGGCGGCGGACGCATCTGCTGAGCGGAACGCACCCTCGCCGCAGGCCACCCTGGCCGTGCTCCGGCGTGCCCTCGCCGGCGAGGTCGCCGTCGTCCTCCCCCGTGACCGCGGCGGAGAGCTCCGCGTCGTCGATCCGGCGAGCTTCGATCCCGCCGGCACCGGGCGCGAGCACCCCGCGCTCGTGCTCTTCACCTCCGGCTCCACAGGCGCTCCCAAGGCCGTGGCGCTCTCCGCGGCGGCCCTCACCGCCTCGGCCCGGGCGACCGAGCGGTTCCTCGCCGGGCCCGGTCGCTGGTACCTCACGCTGCCGGACAACCACATCGCCGGGGTGCAGGTGCTCCTGCGCTCGATCCTCGCCGGCACCGAGCCGGTGGTGGCGCAGGGACGGTTCACCGCCGAGGCGTTCGCCGCCGATGTCGGCCGGATGACGGTGCGGGCCGAAGACGCTGCGGGAAGCGAGGAATCCGGCGCGCGCAGGAGCCCCGCGGCGCGCACCCCGCTCTACACCTCGCTCGTCCCCACCCAGCTCGTGCGGATCATGGCCGACCCGCGCGCGCAGGCCGCCGCCCGCGCCTTCGACGCGATCCTGCTCGGCGGCTCGGCGATCTCGCCTGCGCTGCTCACCGCCGCGCAGGCCGCCGGGCTGCGGATCGTGCGGACCTACGGGATGAGCGAGACCTGCGGTGGCTGCGTGTACGACGGGCACCCCTTCGACGAGGTCGCCGTGACGATCGAGGACGGGCGGGTCGCGCTCGCCGGCCCCGTCGTCGCCGACGGATACCTGCGGGTCGAGGACTCCGACCACGGGCTGCGGCTCATCGCTCTGCCGGATTCGGGCACCGGGTTCGGGCACACCGCGACCGGCGCCCGGTCCTTCCTCACGAGCGACCTCGGCCGACTCGACGCGGGCGTCCTCGAGATCCTCGGCCGCGCCGACGACGTCATCATCACCGGCGGGGAGAACGTCTCCCCGCACGCGGTGGAGAACACCCTGCTCGCCCTGCTCGAGCCGCACGGCATCGCCGAGGTGCTCGTCACCTCCGTCCCGGACCCGGAGTGGGGCGAAGCGCTCGTCGCGCTGCTGAGCCCGGCCGCCGGTGCCAGGAGCGGTGACCGCAGAACGGGAGGTGTTGGGACCGGGGTGGATGCCGGGACGGCTCCCGAGGCCATGCCGGGGCCCGGCACGGGAACCGTGTCCGGGGCGGGCGCCTCGGCGGCGGAACAGCTCACCGAGCAGGTGCGCGACCTCGCGGCGGGCGCCCTCCCCCGTCATGCGCTGCCGCGCCATGTGTACGCGGTCGACAGTCTGCCGGTGCGTTCGATCGGCAAGCCGGATCGTGCCGCGGCCCGTCGCCTCGCCGGCGAGCTCCTTGGCCCCAACTGAGCGATCCACGGTCGACCGGCACCAGCGGTCACCTCCCGACCGTCGACCTGCCGCTCCTGCACGCGCGCCCGGCGTGTCGTCGATCGGAACCGGCAGGTCGACGGCGATCGGCCGGGGAGCACATG
This sequence comes from Brevibacterium sp. R8603A2, assembly GCF_023072605.1. Taxonomy (NCBI): domain Bacteria; kingdom Bacillati; phylum Actinomycetota; class Actinomycetes; order Micrococcales; family Brevibacteriaceae; genus Brevibacterium; species Brevibacterium sp. R8603A2. The sequence goes on along the minus strand of NZ_JALLGN010000007.1, from coordinate 89,958 downwards.
CGCGGGTCAATGGTTATCAAGCTGAAACCCACCCGCCCGAGGTCCCTCACCTGCACGTCGGTACCATGAGGACGTCGGTTTTCGTCAGCTGTGAGGAAAGAGGTGCGATGGCCACCATCGCCCAGTGGGCGGAAGGCGCGCGGCTGCGCACCCTGCCGCTCGCGATCGCACCGGTGCTAATCGGCACCGGCGCCGCATTCGGGGCGATCGGCGGGTTCTCCTCGCTCATCATCGGCTCCGTGGATCCGGCCGACCGGCCCGAGCTCGGGATCGGCACCCTGCTGTTCCGGGCGCTGCTCGCCGTCATCGTCTCCCTCGGCCTGCAGATCGGCTCGAACTTCGCCAACGACTACTCCGACGGGATCCGCGGCACCGACGACGTCCGGGTGGGCCCGCAGCGGCTCACCGCCTCGGGCGCGGTCCCGCCCGGAGCCGTCAAGCGGGCGGCGTTCATCTCCTTCGGAGTCGCCGCGCTCGCCGGCATCGTGCTCGTCCTCGTGTCGCAGTCCTGGTGGTTCGTCCCGGTGGGGATCCTCGCGGTGCTCGCCGCGTGGTTCTACACCGGCGGCGGCCACCCCTATGGCTACTACGCGCTCGGAGAGGTGTTCGTCTTCATCTTCTTCGGGCTCGTCGCCACGCTCGGCACCACCTACGTCATGATCCAGCAGCTGCCCCCGGCCGCATGGGCGGGAGCGGTGGCGATCGGCCTGTTCTCGTGCGCCGTGCTCATGGTGAACAACCTCCGCGACATCCCCACCGACTCCGAGGCCGGCAAGACGACGCTCGCGGTGCTGCTCGGCGATCAGCGGGCGCGGGCGGCCTACACCCTGCTCGTCGCTGTCCCGTACCTGCTGCTCCTCGTGCCGATCCTGTCCGGCCACCCGGCGGCGGTCCTCGCCGCGCTCTCGCTCGTGCTCGCGATCGGCCCGCTGCAGACGGTGCTCAGCGGATCCCAGGGCACCGCGCTCATCCCGCCGATCAAGAACACCGGGCTCACGGCCCTGACGTACTCAGCGCTCCTCGCGCTCGGCCTCGCTCTCTGACGGGTCGGTTGCCGGGCGATCGGTGCCGGGCTGGCCGGAGACAGGCAGATCGGTGACCGGGCGGCCGGCAGCAGCAGGGTTCGTCTCCGGACGGTCGGCCGCGGGATGATCTGCGACGTGACCCTCGGCAGCGGAGCGATCCGATCCACCCTCCTCGACCTGCGCATCCTGCTCGGCGCGCGCCTCGGCCGCCTCGCTCGGTGCGCCCACGTGACCGGAGATGTCCTCGAGCGCGGCGTCCTCGACGGATTCGTCGGAATCCGGGGCGACGGCGCTGCGGCGGGCGGCCCGGCGCTGCTTCCGCTCGCCGTCCCAGCTCTCCATCGTCGACGTGGCCTTCCGCCGTGCTCCGCCGAGCAGCAGGATGCTCAGCAGGGTGGCGATGATGATCGCCGCGAGCGTGCTCAGCAGCGAGATCCCGGCGATCCACCACACGATGCCCACGGTGGCGGCGAGGAGGACGAGGCGGAGGAGGGAGTACACGACGATGTTCTGCATGATGCCTCCGAGTTTAGTGGCTTCCCAGGTCGGTCGATTACGCTGGATGGCATGCCCAGAATCCTCGTCGGAGCGATCGTCCTGTTGACCGCCATCACCCTCTACGGGGTGTTCGACTGTCTGCTGCGCGACCGCGAGCACATCCGGATCATGCCCAAGTGGGCCTGGGCGCTCGTCATCCTGCTCGTGCCGGTGTTCGGCGTCGTCCTCTGGTACGTGTTCGGACGGTCCTCGTTCAAGCCGCGCGCGGAGTCCGGCCCGGTCGCCCCCGACGACGATCCCGAGTTCCTGCGCCGGATCGCCGACGATGTCGAGGCGGAGAAGCGTCGCCGCCGGCACCGCGCCGAGGCCGAGGAGCGCGCCCGTGCGGAGAAGCACGGCACCTCGGCCGCGGGCCGGAGCGATAAGCGGACCGAGGAGCAGAGCACGGACGCCGACCCGGACAACGGCCCGAACAGCGGTGCCACCGGTCCCGCGCCCGGTGACGGTCAGGATCCCAAGCCCGGCAGCTGAGCTCCGGAGCAGCAAGCAGCACTTCACCCGACTGCGCGGTATCCCGAATCATGCGCGCAATTGCGCGCCTGGTTTCGGATACCGCGCAGTTCGTTGCGGGGACAGTCACCGTGCCTGCGGCGCCCTATCGACCCGCGACTTCGCCCCGATCCCGACCACGCACTGGCAGGGCTTCGTCCAACCGCGGAGTATCCGGATTCACGCGCGCAATTGCGCGCCTGGTTTCGGATACCGCGCAGTTCGTTGCGGTGGGGCCGGGCTCCGCCGGAGGGTTCGGACTCCGCTGCGGTGGGGCCGAACTCCGCCGGAGGGTCCGCCCTCCTCACCCGCCGTGAGATCGCAGAATCTTGCGGTTTCGCTCTCAGGAACCTTCGTGAATTGAGTGCTCAAGCTTCGTGAACTGAGTGCTCAGATGCCGGAGTAGGAGTGGAGGCCGTCGAAGTAGACGTTGACGATCGCGAAGTTGAACACGAGCGAGGCCATGCCGATGAGGTTGAGGACGGCGACCTTCGTCGGACCCCAACCGCGGGTCGCCCGGGCGTGGAGGTAGGCGGCGTAGATGACCCAGACGACGAAGGTCCAGATCTCCTTGGAGTCCCAGCCCCACGGCCGGCCCCAGGCGAGCTCGGCCCAGATCGCACCGGCGATGAGGGTGAAGGTCCAGGTGATGAAGCCGACCGCGGCGATCCGGTAGGACACCTGCTCGATGTCGCCGCTGCTCGGCACCCGGTCCATGAACGCCAGACGGCGCGACGAGCCGCGCGACTCCGACCAGGCCTTGCAGATCTGGAACAGCGCCAGTGCCGCAGAGACCGACAGCAGCGCGGTGGAGAGGATCGCGATCGGCACGTGGATGTAGATCCAGTAGTTCTGCAGCGCCGGCACGAGCTGGGCGGCCGGGGTGTAGAACACGGTGATGCACACACCCAGGGTGACGAGGATCGCGCCGGTGACGAAGGTGCCCAGGTAGCGCATGTCGCGGAACCGCAGCGCCACGAGGTAGACGATGCCGGCGATGGCCGCGGCGGTCATCGCGTACTCCATCATGTTGCCCCACGGCACCCGCATGACCGACAGCGCGCGCGTGAGCACCGCACCCACGTGGAGCACGAGTGCGAGCACGGTGAGCGAGGTCGCGATGCGCGCGAGCTTCCGCGAGCGCGGGCCGAGGTCGAGCGCCTCCGCCGCATCGCCGCCGCTCGCGCGCCCCTTCACGCCGCCGCGGCCACCGGAACCGGCGCCGCCCGCCGGGCCGCCGGAGGCCGGGGCCTCCGCGGTCGTCGTGTCGGCCTCGTCGAGGACGGCGACGGATGCCCCGCGCGAGGTGCGCCGCACCCCGCTGCGTGCGCTCGTCCGGGCATCCGCCCGCGCACCCGATCGATCTGCCGCCCCGGCCCCGCGCGCGCTCGCCGTCGCCTTCCGGTCGCCGGAGGCCGCCTCGGTGGAGCGGAGCCGCTGCCCGCCGAACAGGTCGAAGGCGTAGACGATGAACGCGATCGCGTACACCGCCATCGCCGAATAGGTCAGCAGGTTCGACCAGCTGGCGAGTTCGTAATCGACATCCATGGGTGCGTATCCCCTACGAGGTTGGCGGCGCTCCGCTGACGGAGCGCCCGGCGGTTCCGGCGGTCAGTCGTTCAATTCTACTGCGAGGTCCTCCACGGTCTGCTCCACCCTGGGGTCCTCGCCGCGGGCGAGCGCGGCGACCTCGACCTCGGCCCCGTTCACCCGCACCCACACGCGGCGGCGGGGGATGAAGAGCGAGAGCCCGAGGCCGGCGAGCAGCAGGGTGGAGAAGAGGAGCAGGAGCCCCTGCGTGGGGTCGTGGCGGATGTCGAGGGCGATGAAGGTCTGCACGCCCTCGAAGGTCACGCTCCCGTGGCCGCCGGGGAGATCGGTGGTCTCCCCCGGGGCGAGCTGGAGGGTGACCGGGACGCCCGCGGGGTCGATCACCTCGGCCATGTTCTCCGCCTCGAGCTCGTACACCGACTGCGGCACCCCGTCGTCGAGCCCGAGGTCGCCGGCGTAGGCGCTCATCACCAGGTACGGGTTCCGCAGCTCCGCGAACTCGGACACGAGCTCCCCGTCGTCGTTGAGCGCGGCGGTGGGGAGCAGGATGCCGACGAAGCCCAGCTGCTCCGGGGAAGCATCGGGCACTTTGAGCACCCCGCGCGAGGTGTACACGCCGTCCTGCGGGAGGAACACGACGGGCCCGGAGAAGGTCACGTCGCCGTCGGCGTCGCGGGTGGTCAGGACGGGGGCATAGCCGTTGCCGGTGAGGTAGATGCGGCTGCCGTCGATCCGGATCGGCTCGTTGACCCGCACCCGGTGCTGGGTCTCCGCGCCGTCGTGGAACGCGGTGATGTCCGCCTCGAAGCTGCGCGGCTGGCCGAACTGGTTGCCGATCGCCTCGTCGTCGAAGGTCGAGGTGAAGGAGTTGAGCCGCAGCCGGTAGTCGTCGAGCCGGTCGGCGTCGAAGTACGTGCCGCGCTCGAACGAGTCGTAGGACACGAGCGAGTTCGTGAAGGTGTCGCCCTCGACGAGCACCCGCTGGCCGGAGTAGCCGAGCAGCGCGCCGACCGCCATGGTGATGACGGTGCCGAGCACCGCGGCGTGGAAGACGAGGTTGCCGGTCTCCTTGAGATAGCCGCGCTCGGCGGCGATGTGGTCGGCGTTGCGGGCGGTCCGGTAGCCGTGCTTGCGCAGCCGCTCCTCGGCGAGGTCGAGGAGGTCCGCGGGGTCGTCGTCGCCGAGTGGGAAGGTCGCGTAGCCCGGCATCCGGGTCAGCCGGCGCGGGGCCTTGGGCGGCCGGGCGCGCATCGCCCTCCAGTGCTGCGCGGTGCGCGGCAGGATGCAGCCCACGAGCGAGATCATGAGCAGGATGTAGACGGCGGAGAACCAGAACGAGGAATAGACGTCGAAGACCTGGAGGCTGTCGAGGATCTCCCCCCAGCGGCCGTTCTCCTCGATGAAGCGCGTCACTCGGCCCGGATCCTGGATGCGCTGCGGGAACAGGGATCCGGGAATCGCGGCGAGCGCGAGGATGAGGAGGAGGATGAGCGCCACCCGCATGGTGGTGAGCTGGCGCCAGGCCCAGCGCAGCATCCCGATCGTGCCGATGTCCGCCGGCGCGGCCTTGGCGCCGGACTTCTTCGCAGCGGACCCGGATCCCTGCCGGTCGGCCGTCTCGTTCGTGCGCGTCACGGGCGCGTTCGTCTCCTCTCGCTTCATGGCGGTCTCAGATCACCATCTCGAACCCGGAGATGAGTCCCTGCAGGCTGTAGATCCAGCGCGTCCACAGGCCGGTGACGAGGAGGATGCCGAGCAGGATGAGCATGGCGCCGCCGACCTGCACGATGGTCCGCTGGTGCCGACGCAGCCAGGCGACCCGGCCCATCCCCTTGTGGAGGGCGACGGCGAGCAGGATGAAGGGGATGCCGAGACCCAGGCAGTAGACGAAGGTCAGGAGCGCGCCGCGCCACAGGCCGCCCTCGGCCCCGAAACCGGTCGACAGCGCGAGCACGGCGGCGAGCGTGGGGCCGATGCACGGCGCCCAGCCGAGCGCGAAGGTCGCCCCGAGCACGGGGGCGCCCCACAGGCCGGCGCGCGGCCGGGCGTGGATGCGGGCCTCGCGCTGGAAGATCCGCAGGCCGCCGAGGAACACGATGCCGGCGATGATGACGACGACACCCATGATCCGGGTGACGAGGTCGATCCACGGCGCGAGGATCATCCCGAGGCCGGAGAACAGGGTGCCGAGCGCGACGAACACGACGGCGAAGCCGAGGACGAACAGGCTGATCCCGAGCACCACCCGGCCGGTCCGCCGGTCGCTCAGCGCATCGCCGGACAGCCCGGTGACGTAGCCGACGTAGCCGGGCACGAGCGGGAGCACGCACGGCGAGGCGAAGGACACGGCCCCGGCGAGCGCGGCGACCGCGATCGCGGCGAGCAGCGGGCCGTCGAGCGCGGTCTGGGCGAAGGTCGATCCGATTCCGGCGAGGACGTCAGGCACGGATCATTCCGCCAGCACGTCTTCGATGAGACCGCGCAGCGTCGACTCCTCGACGGCGCCGACGACGCGGGCGGCGGCGCGGCCCTGCGCGTCGAGGATCACCGTCGAGGGGGTGGCCTGCGGCGGCAGGATCGTCGACAGCGCGGCGACCATGGTGCCGTCGGTGTCGAGCATGTTCGGGTACGGCACGGAGAAGGAGTCGACGAACGCCTGCGCGGCGGCGGCCTGGTCGCGGACGTTGACGCCGAGGAACATCGTCTCCTCGGAGAAGGCCTGCGCGGCGTTCGCGAGGTCCGGGGCCTCCTTGCGGCACGGCGGGCAGGCGGCGTACCAGAGGTTGATGACGACGGCCTTCGGCCGCCACTCCGCGAGCGAGGCGGTGGTCCCGTCGAGCAGCTCGAACTCGAGCTCGAGGGGCTCGCCGCGCTCCTCGGCCGGCACCTGGGTGATGACGCCGGTGCCGGACACGTAGCCCTGGTCGGAGCCGGCCTGCTCGGCGAGCGCATCGGACTCCGCGGAGCAGCCGACGGCGAGCACGCCGACGGCGGCGGTGGCGGCGAGGGACAGCAGCTGGCGTCGGCTCGTCATGCCCCGGGCACCGCCCGGTTCGGCTGGAGGTCTACGCACACGTCCTGGTATTCCACGGCCACCAGTGTGCCAGACTCGAATGTGAATGAGGTGACAGAGGCGAGCGCGCACTCCCGGTCCCGGGGGTCGTGCCACAGCGGCCGGCCCTCGGCTGCGCGGCGGGTGACCCAGATCGGCAGCTGGTGGGACACGATGACGCCCTCGGGCTCCCCGCCGTCGGCCCGGGCGCGGGCCTCGAGGCGCACCCGCAGGCTCGCCATCGCAGCGCGCATGCGCTTGACCTGGTCGGTGTAGGCCTCGCCCCAGGACGGGCGGAACGGGTTGTAGACCTTCGCGAGGTTCTCCGGGCGGGACAGGCTGCTGCGGTCGACGAGCATGCCCTCGAACGCGTTGCCCGCCTCGATCACCCGCTCATCGATGCGCGGCTCGAGCGCGAGCGCGGACGCGATCGGGGCGATGGTCTCCTGGGCGCGCTGGAGCGGGGAGCTCACGAGGAGCCGCACGTCCCGGCCGGCCTCCGCGTAGAACCCGCCGAGGCGCTCGGCCATCGCGCGGCCCCGCTCGGACAGGCCGTAGCCGGGGATCCGCCCGTAGAGGATGCCCTCGGGGTTGTGGACCTCGCCGTGCCGGGTGAGGTGGATCGTCACGCGGCTCATGCCGACCCCGTCCCACCGGTCTGGGCGCCGGCCGCGGCGCGGGCGGCCGCCGGGAGGGCGGACACGATCCGGTCGAGGACGTCCCCGGTGTGGGCGAGGGAGAGGAACCACACCTCGAAGGCGCTCGGCGGCAGGTGGATGCCCTGCTCGAGCATCGAGGTGAAGAACGCGGCGTAGGCCGCGCTGTCCTGGCTGCGGGAGTCGGCGTAGTCGACGACCTCGCGGTCGGTGAAGAACACCGAGAACATCGAGTTCGCGCTCTGGATGACGTGGGGCACCCCGGCGGCGGTCAGCGCGGCGGAGATCTCCGGGCGCAGGGCGTCCGCGGCGGCCTCGAGCGTCGGGTACACGTCGAGCTCCTCGGTCAGGCGCAGCGTGGCGAGCCCGGCGGCGGTGGCGACGGGGTTCCCCGACAGCGTGCCGGCCTGGTAGACGGGTCCGGCCGGGGCGAGGTGGGACATGACCTCGCGGCGGCCGCCGAAGGCCGCGGCCGGGAAGCCGCCGCCCATGACCTTGCCGAAGGTGAAGAGGTCCGGGGGTCCGTCGGGGTAGCCGGCGCGCTCGTGCTCCCAGCCGTACCAGCCGGTGGCCGACACCCGGAAGCCGGTCATGACCTCGTCGGAGATCAGCAGTGCCCCGTGCTGGTGGGTGAGTTCTCGCATGAGCTGGGTGAAGCCGTCGCGCGGCGGCACGATGCCCATGTTGCCCGGGCAGGCCTCGGTGATGACGCAGGCGATCCGGTCGCCGTGCTCGGCGAAGGCCGCGCGCAGCGCGTCCTGATCGTTGTAGGGCAGGACGATGGTGTCCGCCGCGCTCGCCCCGGTCACGCCCGGGGTGTCGGGCAGGGAGAAGGTCGCGAGCCCGGAGCCGGCCTCGGCGAGCAGCGCGTCGACGTGCCCGTGGTAGCAGCCGGCGAACTTCACGACGACGGGCCGGCCGGTGTAGCCGCGGGCCAGCCGGATCGCCGACATCGTCGCCTCGGTGCCCGAGGACACGAGGCGCACCTCGTCGACCGGGTCGATCCGGGCGGTGATCGCCTCGGCCAGCAGCACCTCGTTCTCGCTCGGGGTGCCGAAGGAGAATCCCCTGGCCGCGGCCTGCTGGACGGCGTCGAGCACCTGCGGGTGGGCGTGGCCGAGGATCATCGGACCCCAGGAGCCGATGAGATCGACGTACTCGTTGCCGTCGACGTCGGTGAGCAGCGCGCCCTCGGCACGGTCGATGAAGCGCGGGGTGCCGCCCACGGCGCCGAACGCCCGCACCGGGGAGTTCACGCCTCCGGGGATGACGGCGGAGGCCCGCTCGAACAGGCTCCGGGACCGGTCGGTGGGCTGCGGGGTCATGTCGCTCCTCGGGATCGGGGTTCGGGTCTCAGCGCTGGGTGCGCATGTGGGCGTTGACGGTGCGGAAGGTGTCCCTCATCGTCTCGATCTCGTGCTCGTCCAGCAAATCGATGAGGTGCTCGCGGACCCCGGCGACGTGGAGCGGGGCGGCCTCGACGAGCAGCGCGTAGCCGTCGTCGGTCATCGTGCAGTTGACGCCGCGGCCGTCCTCGGCGATCGAGCACCGGATGACGAGTCCGCGCTTCTCCATCCGGGACACGATGTGGGTGAGCCGGGAGCGGGACATCCCGACCTCGTCGGCGAGCACCGCCATGCGCATCGTGCGCTCGGGCTGCTCGGAGAGCCGCACGAGGAGCTCGTACTCGGGCATGCCGATGGGGAAGTTCGCACGCAGGTCCTTGTCGAGCTGGCGCATGAGGAGCTCGAAGGCCTCGACGAGGTTCCGCCAGGCGTGCTGCTCGGTGGTGGAGAGCCAGCGCGGCTCCGGGGCCCCGTTCTCCGCGGTCACCGGGAGGCTCCGAGCTCCGCGGCGACCTCGGCGGCCCAGTAGGTGAGGATCGCGTCGGCGCCGGCCCGCTTGAAGGCGAGCAGGCTCTCGAGGATCGCGTGCATCCGGTCGATCGCCCCGGCGCGAGCGGCGAATTCGACCATCGCGTACTCCCCGGAGATCTGGTAGCTCCACACCGGCACCGGGCTGGCGACGGCAACCTCGGCGAGCACGTCGAGGTAGGGCAGGCCGGGCTTGACCATGACGATGTCGGCCCCCTCGGCGAGGTCGAGCTCGAGCTCGCGCAGCGCCTCGCGCCCGTTCGCCGGGTCCTGCTGGTAGGTGCGGCGGTCGCCGGAGAGCTGGGAGTCGACGGCCTCGCGGAACGGGCCGTAGAACGCCGAGGAGTACTTCGCGGTGTAGCCGAGCACGATGACGTCGGTGCGCCCGGCGGTGTCGAGCGCGTGGCGCACGGCGGCGACCTGGCCGTCCATCATGCCGGACAGGCCGAGCACCTCGGCCCCGGCGGCGGCCTGGGCGAGCGCCATCCGGGCGTAGGCGTCGAGCGTCGCGTCGTTGTCGACCTCCCCGGCGTCGTCGAGCACGCCGCAGTGGCCGTGGGACGTGAACTCGTCGAGGCACAGGTCGGCCATGACGACGGTGCGCTCCCCCACTGCGGCGCGGACCGCGGCGATCGCCCGGTTGAGGATGCCGTCGGGCGCCCACCCCTGCGAGCCGATCTCGTCGCGCTCGGCGGGGATGCCGAACAGCATGAGCCCGCCGACCCCGGCGTCGGCGGCGGCGACCGCGGCCTCGACGAGCGAGTCGAGCGTGTGCTGGTGGACGCCGGGCATGCTCTGCAGCTCGGCGGGTTCGTGCAGGCTCTCCTTGACGAACATCGGCAGGACGAGGTCCGCGGGGTTGAGCCGGTGCTCCCGGACCAGCCGGCGCACGGCCGCCGAACGGCGCAGGCGGCGGGTTCGGGGGGCTCCGGGGGCCAGGGCGTAGTCGTTCATGTCATCTCTTCTTCCGGGCGGTGCGGCGGCGCTGCGAGGGGCGCAGCGGGGAGCGGTTGGCGGCGCTGTCGGCAGCCCGCAGGGACCGCGCGTGCTCGACGAGCCCGGCGATGAGCGAGCCGAGGTGCGCTTCGGAGGCGATGACGTCGACGGTCAGTCCGTGGTCCTCCGCAGTCTGCGCGGTGGCCGGGCCGATGCATGCGACGACGGTCGTGGGGTGCGGCTTGCCCGCGATCCCCACGAGGTTGCGCACGGTCGACGAGGAGGTGAAGAGGACGGCGTCGAAGTCGCCGCGCTTGATGCTCTCGCGGATGGGCGCCGGAGGCGGGGCGGCGCGCACGGTGCGGTAGGCGGTGACGTCGTCGACGTCCCAGCCGGCCTCGCGCAGCCCGTCGACGAGCACCTCGGTGGCGATGTCGGCGCGCGGGAGCAGCACCCGGTTGATGGGGTCGGCGGAGTCCTCGAACTCCGGCCAGTCCTCGAGCAGGCCGCGGGCCGACCATTCCCCGCTCGGCACGAGGTCGGGCGCCACGCCCCAGTCGAGCAGCGCCTGCGCGGTGGGTCCGCCGACCGCGGCGACCTTGACGCCGGCGAGGCAGCGGGTGTCGAGGCCGAACTGCTCGAGCCAGTCGCGCACCGCCCGCACGGCGTTGACCGAGGTGAAGCCCACCCACTGGTAGTCGCCGGTGACGAGGGCGCGGATCGCCTTCTCCATCTGGTTGGGGGTGCGCGGCGGCTGGATCGCGATCGTCGGCACGATCGTGCCGACCGCGCCGTGCTCGGCGAGCAGCTCCGCGGTCGAGGCGCCCTGCTCGCGGGTGCGCGGGATGAGCACCTGCCAGCCGAACAGCGGCTTGGACTCGAACCAGGACAGGTCGGTGCGCTGCTCGATGCCCTGGCCCATGAGCATGACGACGGGTTCACCGGGCTCGGCCTCGTCGAGCAGGCGGGCGGCGGCCGTCGACATCGTCGCCTCGATCGTGACCTGGTGGACGGTGGAGATCTGGGTGGCGAGCAGCACCGGGGTGGACTCCGGCCAGCCATCGGACAGCAGCGCGGTCAGGGCCTCGATCATCTGCTCGACGGTGCCGCTGATGACGTGGCCGGTGTTGCGGTGCTTGGAGACGTCGGTGTGGGTCTGCGAGCCGGCCTCGACGAAGCGCACGGAGCGCACCCGGTTGGTGGTGATCGGGGTGCCGGTGTAGGCCGACATGGACGAGCTCGTGCCGACGCCGGGGACGATCTCGAACTCGACTTCGTTGCGGCGGCAGGCGGCGGCCTCGTCCGTGGTGGTGGAGAACAGGATGCCGTCGTGCGGGACGAGGCGCACGACGGTGCCGTGCTCGCGGGCGAGCTCGGCGAGTCGGCGGCCGCGGGTCGAGGCGGCCTGGCCGAGCTCCTCGGCGTCGACGAGCGGCACCTCGGTGTCGACGAAGGCCTCGACGATCTCGTCGAGCACGCCCGGGTCGCGGACGACGAGCGCGGCGCGCTCGAGCAGCTCCGCACCCTTGTAGGTCATGAGACCGGGGTCGCCGGGGCCCACGCCGAGGAAGTAGACGAGGGGGCGCGTCGGCACGGCGGGCCAGGCGGCGAGCGCGGCGGGTGCGGTCTCCGGGGCACCCGCCGGTGCGGTCGTCGGGGTGCTCGTCTGTGCGGTCGTCGGCTCAGTCATGCGCACCGTCCCGGGTTCCGCCGCCGGCGCCGACGGTCGCCGGGGTGCGCGGGTCGACGTGCTCGGACGGGGCGTTGGTGCCGGCCGAGCCGCCGATCGTGATGCCGAGGGCGGAGAGCATCTCGTCGGCGGTCTCCGCGCCCAGCGAGCGGGCGGCGTGGCGCACCTCGGCGCGGGTGACCTCGGCGCTGCGGCGGGGCAGGCTCGCCATCCGGCTGACGCGCTGGAGGCGGCCGGCGTCGTCGGCCATGACCCCGGTGATGCTCAGCGAGTGGCCGTCGATCTGCGCGAGCGCGCCGATCGGGGCGGAGCAGCCGGCCTCGGCGCGGGACAGCACGGCGCGCTCGCACATCACCGCGAGCGCCGTCGCCTCGTCGTGGATCGAGTCGAGGGCGCGGCGCACCTCGGCGTCGAACTCGCCGAGGTCGGAGTCGACCGAGCGGCACTCGATCGCGAGCGCGCCCTGGCCGGGGGCCGGGAGCATGACGGAGGAGTCGATGACGTCGGTGACCTCGGCGAGCCGGCCGAGGCGGCGGATGCCCGCGGCGGCGAGCACGACGCCGTCGATCCGGCCCTCGGTGACGTGGCGGATGCGGGTGTCGACGTTGCCGCGCACCCCGCGCACCTCGATGTCGGGGCGGGCGGCGCGCAGCTGGGCAGCCCGGCGCGGCGAGCCGGTGCCGACGATCGACCCGGCGGGCAGCTCGGACAGTGCGAGCCCGTCGCGGGCGATGAGGACGTCGGAGGGGTCGACGCGCGGCGGCACCGCGGCGAGCTCGATGCCCGGCGCCGGCGCTGTCGGCAGATCCTTGAGCGAGTGCACGGCGACGTCGATCTTGCCGGTGAGGAGCGCGGTGCGGACGGCGGACACGAACACCCCGGTGCCGCCCATCTGGGCGAGCGGGTTCATGTTGACGTCGCCCTCGGTCACGACCTCGACGATCTCCACCCGCCAGCCGGTCTGCGCGGCGATCTGCTGGGCGATCGCAGTGGACTGGGAGCGGGCGAGCATCGACCGGCGGGTGCCGAGCCGCAGGGTGCGCCCGGTGGGCTTGGCCGGCTCGATGACGTCGAGTGTGTGGTCGGCGACCGGGCGCAGGCCGTCGGCGGGGATGTAGTGGTTGTTCCGCGCGGTCACCGGCGGCACGCCGGGGGCGCTGACGGCGACCTTGGAGCGGTCGATGCCGTCGGCCTTGGGCTTGGCGGAGAGGTCGAACAGGGTGGTGAGCGCCGCGGCGTAGTCGACCTCGGAGTCGCCGGCGGAGAGCTCCTTGACCTTGACGGTGGGCGTGTGGATGATCTTGTCCACCGCGCGGGCCATCGCCTTGCGGATCTCCGCGAGCGCCCTCTCGTCGACCTTCCCGGCGAGCTTCTTCTCCAGGCGCGCGTACTCGGAGTCGACGGTCGCCTCGGCCTGGGAGCGCAGCGCGCTCACCGTCGGAGCGATGCGGCGGGCCTCGCGGTGAGCGGCGAGGCTCTCCATCTCGGTGCGGATGATTCCGCGCACCTCGGTGATGACGGACACGACGTCGGAGTCGGTGCGGTGGCCGGTGTCGGCGAACATCGCGGACAGGTCCTCGAGGCCGAGCAGGCGGATGTGCGGGAGCTCCTCGACGTCGGGGGCGATGTCGTGGGGCAGCGCGAGGTCGATGAGGAACTTGTTGGGCTGGTCGTCGAGGTCCTGCTGCATGCCGGCGATGATCTGGTCCTGGCCGAGCACGGTGCCGCGGGAGCCGGTGACGGACACGACGAGGTCCGCATCGGCGATCTCGCGGGCGAGGGACTCCTCGTCGAGGGTGATCGCACGGCCGCCCACGGGGGCCACGAGCCGTTCGGCGCGCTCGAGCGTCCGGTTGATCACGGTGATGCGTGCGACCCCGGCGCGGTGGAGGGTGGCGACGGTGAGCCCGGACATCGCACCGGCCCCGACGACGAGCGCGTTCGCCTGCTCGAGCGGGCCGATGTGGGGCACCGCAGCGGCGAGCGCGGTGTCGAGGAGCGACTGGGAGACGCTGTCGAGGGCGGTCTCGGAGTGGGCTCGCTTGCCGACGCGCAGCGCCTCCTGGAGGGCGCGGGACAGGTCGCCGGTGAGTGCCCCGGACTCCTGCGCGGAGGTGAAGGACTGGCGGAGCTGGCCGAGGATCTGCGCCTCGCCGAGCGCCATCGAGTCGAGGCCGGCGGCGAGGGTGAGGAGGTGCTCCATCGCCTTGGTGTCGAAGTACACGTAGACGTGGTGGGCGAGCTCGTCCCAGGGCAGTCCGACCGCCTCGACGAGCGCGGAGCCGAGGTCGGCGAGGCCGCCGTGGAAGGCCTCGACATCGGCGATGAGCTCGAGCCGGTTGCACGTGGCGAGCACGGTCGCCCCGTCGACGTACCTGCCCGCCCGGGCGCGGTCGAGGAGCGCGTCGACCCCCTGCGCATCGAGGGCCAGCGCGTCGAGGACCGACATGGGCGCGGACCGGTGGGAGATTCCCAGGACGAGAAGGGTCACTGCTGCTGCTCCGTTGTGTCTGCTGGTGCGATGGCGTCTGTGTGCGTCCCGGACCCGGGGGCCGGCCGGGGTGCTGCGGGTTCGGCTGCGGCTGCGTCCGGGGATTCCGCAGCGGTGTAGTAGGCGAGCACCTGCAGCTCGGTGGCGAGGTCGACGTGCCGGACGCGGACCTCGGAGGGGACGGTGAGGACGACGGGGGCGAAGCTCATGAGTCCGCGCACCCCGGCGTCCACTGCGGCGTCCGCGGCGGCCTGGGCCGAGGAGGCGGGGACGGCGATGATGATGAGCTCGATGCGCTCGGCGGCGACGGCGCGGGCGAGCTCGGCGACCGGTGCGACGGCGACGCCGCCGACGGTCGTGCCGATGACCGCGGGGTCGATGTCGAAGACGCCGTGGAGGGCGAAGCCGCGGTCGGGGATGCCGGCGTAGTCGGCGAGCGCGGAGCCCAGGCGGCCGGCGCCGATGATGCCGATCCGGCGCGTCCGGTCGACCCCGAGGAACTCTCGGATGGTGGCGGCGAGCGCCGCGCACTCGTAGCCGACGCCGCGCCGGCCGGCGGATTCGAGGTGGCTGAGGTCGCGGCGCAGGATCGCGGAGCGCACCCCGCACATCCCGGCGAGCTCCTCGCTCGACACGGTGGGCACGTCATCGGAGATGAGCACCTCGAGGGCCTGGAGGTACCCGGGCAGCCGGCCCACCACCGGGGCGGGGACGGCGCGTGCGGGCATGCCGGGTCGGGATGCCGACCGGGGCACGGTATCCACCACCGCGTCACTCCTGTTCCATGTGGTCGCCGGCGGCCGTGGTCATGGCCGGCGGGCGATGAGCGCGTCGATCGCGCGGGCGAGCCGCTGCGGGTCGACGCGGTAGAAGCTGTGCTGCCGGCCGTCGAGGAGGACCACCGGCACGTCCCAGCCGTACTTGTCGCGGAGGTCGGCGTCGGTGTCGACGTCGACCTCGGTGAGCGTCACGTCGCGGGAGGCGATCGCGGTCTGCACGTTCTCCCGCGCGGTCTCGCACAGATGGCAGTCCCGACGGGTGAGGAACGTCAGCTCGACACTCATGCTCTCTCCCTCGACGCGCGCCGTGCCGCGGCGGCAGTACGAAGCCCCGCCGGCGTCTCCGACGGGGGTCCGAAGCCGCGGCCCAGCGGCTTACTTCTTGTTGCGGCGCTGGTGGCGGGTCTTGCGGAGAAGCTTGCGGTGCTTCTTCTTGGCCATACGCTTGCGACGCTTCTTGATGACAGAACCCACAGTGTTTCCTCACGGAGTCGAAATCCAGGTGAACACGCCGTGCGCACCTGCTGAACTGAACCGCTCGATTCTATCGCCTCCCGGCGTCGAACCCCAAGTTTCGAGTCTCGGTGAGACGCACCCCACGCGGCGGGCGGGGTGCTCACCTCGGGACGGCGGGGCGCCTCGGCGGCGGCCTGCGGGGCGCCTCGGCGGCGGCCTGCGGGGCGGTGGGCGCCTGCGGGAACAGGGGCGGCGGGCGTCAGTCGTAGTAGGCGTCGAGTCCGTAGAAGGGGAAGATGTTCTTCCGCGTCGACATCACCGTGCGGTCGAGGTCGGACTCGGGATCGAAGCCCTCGGCCCAGGAGCTGAACATCCCGTCGTGGCCGTCGGTCATGACCTCCGGCGGGGTGATGCCGGCGATCGCGGTGACGTAGTCCTTCCAGCGCTCGGGCAGGGCGGTCGAGGGCGCGATGTCGGCCCCGGCGGCGATCGCGACGAGGTTGACCCAGGCGCGCGGGACGACGTCGACGAGCGCGTACCCGCCACCGCCGGTGGCGAGCCACTTGCCCTCGGCGTAGTCGTCGGCGAGGTCGCGCACCCATTCGGCGGCGCGGCGCATCGCGTCGACGCTGAGCCGGAGGTGGGTGAGCGGGTCGAGGCGGTGGCCGTCGCAGCCGTGCTGGGAGATGAGCACCTGCGGGCGGAACTCGCGGAGCACGGCCGGCACGACGGAGTCGATGGCGCGCAGCCAATCGGCGTCGTCGGTGCGCGGGGGCAGGGCGACGTTGACCGCCGAGGCGGAGGCCGACAGCCCGCCGATGTCGTTGGCGAAGCCGGTGCCCGGGAACAGGAAGCGGCCGTTCTCGTGGAGCGAGATCGTGAGCACCCGGGGGTCGTCCCAGTAGAAGCTCTCCACCCCGTCGCCGTGGTGGGCGTCGAGGTCGAGGTAGGCGATGCGCTCGTAGCCCTCGGCGAGGAAGTGGTCGATCGCGCCGGCGAGGTCGTTGTAGACGCAGAAGCCGGCGGCGCGGCCCGGCATCGCGTGGTGCATGCCGCCGCAGAAGTTCACGGCGCGCTCGTAGTTGCCGCCGGTGATCGCGCGGGCGGCCTCGGCGCTGCCCTGGAAGATCCGGCCGGAGGCCTCGTGGATCTTCTCGAAGCGGGGGACGTCCTCGGTGCCGACGCCGTACTTCTGCGCGGTCGCCTCGTCGATCGAGCTCGAGCGCTCCGCGTCCTTGACCGCGTCGACGAACTCCTGCGAGTGGAGGCGGAGCAGGGTGGGCTCGTCGACCTCGGGGACGCCGGAGATGTGGACGCGGGCGTTGTCGAAGAGTCCGAAATCGGTGGCGAGCTTGGCCGTGAGGTCGAGGCGCAGCGGGTTCATCGGGTGCTCGGGCCCGAAATTGTACTCCGTGAAGGAGTCGTCCCAGATGACGAAAACGTCGGTCTCGCGCCTGCTCATTCCCCCACTGTAGCGCCGAATGCGAGCCGGGTCACTGTCGGTTCGGGGTAGTGGCCGGTGTGGGTTCACAGTGGTGGCCGGTGTGGGTTCGGGGCAGTGGCCGGTGTCGGTTCGGGGGTGCGGGAGAGGTGGGACGGGGGTGATGCGGGGCGTCGGTCCGGCCGACGCGGGCGCTCCCCGGAACCGGGGCGGCACCCGGGCACCGCGGTGCGATGCCGCTGCCGGAGCGGGCAGGAAGTCCATGCCGTCGCTCCGTCTTCAAACCCAACCGAATGTTTAGTAGTCTTCAGTCACCCCCTGATCCACCCGATCCACTCCGACGACAAAGGTGTCCTCACGCATGAAGACCAGAACCCTTCCTCTCCTCGCACTCGCCTCCTCGAGCGCACTCGTTCTCAGCGGCTGCGCGGGCTCCGCCGGCAGCGGCGGAGGCGCAGGCTCCGGCGGGGGCGAGGGATTCGAGTACGGCGCCTCGCAGGAGGAGGTCGACGCCGCGATCGCCGACCTCGAACCGGTGACGCTCAAGTACCAGCCGCCGGCAGCTTCGCAGAACTCGGTGATGGCTCCGGCCGCGCTCGGGTACAAGGAGTACATCGAGGAGCGCTCGGGCGGCAAGATCGAGATCGAGATCATCTGGGGCCAGGCCATCGCCGGGTACGCGGAGGTCGACGATGCGCTGGCCGACGGCCGCCTCGACCTCGCCTACGATCTGCCGATCTACAACCCGAGCGACTACCCGTCGTTCGACGCCGCGGCGAAGTCCTTCTCCGGCGTGCCGATCTCGCCGATGACCGGTGAGATGGTGATGACCGCGGTCTCGGCGGACATCGGCTGGAGCTCGGAATCGCTGCTCGAGGAGTACGAGGCGCAGGGCGTCACTCCCCTGACCCCGATCGTGTCCTCGGGCGGCTACTACGCCGTGTGCGCCGAACCGGGCTCGCAGCCCGACGACTGGAAGGGCCGGCAGATCCGCGTCGCGAGCACCTCGCATCACGGCGTCGCCAACGCCCTCGGCGCCTCGCCGGTGTCGATGGAATACGTCGAGGTCTTCGAGGCGCTCCAACGCGGCACCGTGGACTGCACCTTTGCACAGCTGCTCCCCTCGGCGGAATCGGGGATCCTCGAGGTCGCCCCGAACATCTCCTACAGCACGGACGAGGCGAGCATGTCCTCGCGCGCGGTCGGCGCCGAGCTCGCCGGGTCGAGCTTCGCGAACCTCCCGCTGGCCTACCAGCAGATCATCTTCGACGCGGCGGCCACCTCGTACTCCGGCTTCGTCGGGATCACGGCCGACGGCAATGCGGAGAGCGTGCGCCAGGCCAAGGAGGCCGGCGGTGAGATCGCGGTCTTCGACCCGGGGACCGAGGAGCTCATCAAGGAGGAGAACGCCCGGCAGCGCCAGGAGGTCGTGGACGGCGGCATCCTCGGCGAGGACATCGACGCCCGGGTCAGCGAGTCGATCGAGACCTGGAGCGGCGCGGTCGAGGAGCTCGGCTTCGAGGACGGCGGCTCATTCGAGGAGATGGACGAGTGGTGGGAGAGCGGCGAGGCCGACATGGCCCCGATGGCCGAGCGCGTGTTCGAGGAGACCGCACTCCCCCACCGCCCGCAGTGATCGGGAGGTGACCGCCGGGCGGACACGTGCCCGTTGACCGTCCGCACGAACCGCCGACGCCCACCCGGAGCGCCATCGCTCCTGGTGGGCGTCGGCACTGTCTACACTGTCCCTATGAATGGACTGTCCCCGTGAACGGTCGCCGGCCGGCCTCCCCGTTCCGCGACCGGGTGCTCTCCCCCGGCCGGCGCCTCCGCGACTTCATCGACGAGGTCGCCGACGCCTCGCCCGCGCGCCTGGCGATGGTGTCGTTCCTCGGGGCGATCGCGATCTTCACCGCGCTCCTCTGCCTGCCGGTCGCCCATCGGAACCCCGAGGACTTCAGCTTCGCCGTCAGCCTGTTCGTCGCGGTCTCGGCGGTCTGCGTCACCGGCCTCTCCCCCGTGGTGACCGAGGAATACTGGTCGGATTTCGGCATCGGCGTCATCACCGCGGCCATCCAGGTGGGCGGCCTCGGCATCCTCACCCTCGCCTCGGTGCTCGGCATGGCCGTGTCGAAGAAGCTCGGGGTGCGGCAGCGCCTCATCGCCGCCCAGGCGACGAACACCTTCCAGATCGGCCAGGTCGGCACCCTGCTGCGCACCGTGGTCTCGACGATCCTCATCGCCGAGGTCATCGTCGCCGGCCTCCTCCTGCCGTCGTTCCTCGGCAAGGGCGAGTCGATCGGCACCGCGATCTGGCACTCGGTGTTCTACGCGATCTCCTCGTTCAACAACGCCGGCTTCACCGTCCACCCCGGCGGGATGGAGCACTTCACGAACGACCCGTGGTTCCTCTCGGTGATCATGGTCTCGGTGTTCGTTGGCTCGCTCGGCTTCCCCGTCGTCCTCATGATCACCATCGCGTGGAACCGGCCGCGGTCGTGGGACCTCCACACCAAGCTCACGCTCGCGACCTCGGCGATCCTCGTGTTCATCGGCTTCGTCATGCTCCTCTTCTTCGAGGCCTCGAACCCCCGTACCCTCGGCGCCGAGGGCCCGGGCCACACCGCCCTCGAGGTACTCTTCATGGCGGTCATGCCGCGCTCGGGCGGGTTCGCCACGATGGAGATCGCGGACATGAATCAGACGAGCCATCTGCTCCTCGACGTGCTCATGTTCATCGGCGGCGGCTCCTCGTCGACGGCCGGGGGCATCAAGGTCACCACGCTCGCGGTGCTCGCCCTCGCCGCGCTGTCCGAGGCCCGCGGCCTCCAGGAGGTCACCGCGTTCCATCGCCGGATCGACCCGCCGGTCATCAAGGTCGCGATCTCGGTGACGCTCGCCGGCAGCGCGCTCGTGTTCGCCGGCACCCTCGCGATGCTCCACTTCACCCGGATGCCGCTCGACCTCGTGCTGTTCGAGGTGATCTCCGCCTTCGGCACGTGCGGCCTGAGCTCGGGGGTCACCGCCGAGGCACCGGACTCCGGCCTCTACGTGCTCAGCGTGCTCATGTTCCTCGGGCGGCTCGGTACGATTACGCTTGCCGCAGCGCTGTCGCAGCAGAACTCGCGCCGGTTGTTCCGCTATCCGGAAGAGAGGCCGATCATTGGCTAGGAAGTCCCGCGCCGACCGCGCGTCAGCGATCGAGTCGAGCGCCTCGATCCTCGTCATCGGGCTCGGACGGTTCGGCGGAGCGACGGCGGAGAACCTCATGAAGCTCGGCCGCGAGGTCATGGCGATCGAGAAGAACCCCGAGGCCGTGCAGGAGTGGTCGGGCCGCCTCACCCACGTCGTCGAGGCCGATTCGACGAACATCGAGGCGCTGCGGCAGATCGGCGCCGGGGAGTTCAGCACCGCGGTCGTGGGGATCGGCACCTCGATCGAGGCGAGCGTGCTCACCACCGCGAACCTCGTCGACCTCGGGATCGACCAGGTGTGGGCGAAGGCGATGTCGAACTCGCACGGCAAGATCCTGCGACGGATCGGCGCCGAGCACGTCCTCTACCCGGAGTCCGAGGCGGGCGCCCGCGTGGCGCACCTCGTGTCGTCCCGGATGCTCGACTTCATCGAGTTCGACGACGGGCACTTCGCCGTCGTCAAGATGCGCCCGCCCAAGGAGGTCCAGGGGTTCACCCTGGCCGAGGCGGGGATCCGCGACACGTACGGCGTCACCGTGGTGGGCATCAAGAGCCCCGGCCGCGACTTCACCTATGCCGAGCCCTCGAGCCGGGTGGGCAGCCAGGACGTGCTCATCGTCGCCGGGCACGTCGAGCTCCTCGGCCGCTTCGCCGGCCGCCCCTGAGGGCTGAAGCGCCCCAGGAACCGAATCCCTCGAGCACACGTCCCCTCTTCCCCGTCGACCTGCCACTTGTGCACGACGATCCCATCGACCTGCCAGTTGTGCACGACAATCGGCCCGGGAATCGAGCATTGCTGACAGATCGATGACCGGTTCGAGCAGAAGCGGCAGGTCGATGACGCACCTGGTGGTCTGAGACTCGGGGCGCACGTCGGCCGACCGATGCGAGTGTCGGCTGTGGATACCGGGGTGACCGGTGCGAGAGCCAGGCTGTGGATCGTCGGTCGCTGTCCACACCTCGGCCGCGTCCCGTGCGCCACGGGTTCGATCCGCACAGCATGAACGCCATGTCCGCCTCACCGAAGCGCATCGAACTGCCGGCACTGTTCTGCTCCGCCGACCGCGCCGAGCACGGCCTGTCCCGCTATCAGCTGACGCGCTCGCGCGGCGCCACGCGCATCCACCGCGGGGTCTACGAGGATGCCGGCCGCACCCGCGTCGTCATCGCTCCCCGGTGGGCGGATCCGACATGGATCGAGGTGCAGCAGCGACTCGCCGCCCTGCAGACCGTTCGCCCGGACGCCGTGGGATCCCACACGACTGCAGCGCTCCTCCTCGGTCTCCCGACCCCCTATCGGGCCGATGCGCTTCTCCACGTCACGGTCCCCTTCGGCACCCGCCCCGTCCGCCGACCCGGGGTCGTCGGGCACGCGAGCCGGCATCTGGACCCGCGTGGGCACTGCGGCGTGCGGATCAACCGCGGGGATCTGGTGATCCACGAACTCGCCGGACACCTGCGCATCGGCGATCTCATCGCAGTCTTCGACGCGCTGCTCGGCACCTGGCAGGACACCCCGGATCTCACTGCGGAGGAACTCCGCGACCTCCTCACCGGACGTGCCCACTACCGGGGCCGGCGCGCTGCGCTCGAGGCCCTGACGAGAGCGCGCGCCGGTGTCCGGTCTCCGGGAGAGACGCGGACACGGCTCGCGATCGTCGCTGCGGGGCTGCCCGAGCCCGAGGTGGCACCCGCAGTGCGGCTGCCGAGTCTCCCCACCGCGATCCACCCGGACATGGCATATGTCGGTCCGCGGATCGCGATCGAGTACGAAGGCCCCCAGCACCGGCTCGACGAATCGCAGTGGGATCGCGACATCGAACGCTACGGCGCGCTCGTCCGGCACGGATGGATCGTCATCCGGACCACGCGGCGCACCTCGGCGGCGCGGTTCTGCCGGGAGATCCGGGAGGCCCTCGAACTGCGTGCAGTCCCGGTGTGAGTTGCCCTGGAACAGGTC
The DNA here is from genome assembly GCF_023072605.1 of Brevibacterium sp. R8603A2. NCBI lineage: Bacteria > Bacillati > Actinomycetota > Actinomycetes > Micrococcales > Brevibacteriaceae > Brevibacterium > Brevibacterium sp. R8603A2. Next base: position 67,806 of record NZ_JALLGN010000007.1, on the reverse strand, counting down.
ATGCTCCGGTACGCCGACCAGCCACCTGTGCATCATCGACCTGGCACATGCGCTCGATGATCGAGCCCTCCGGCGAGCACACATGGCAGGTCGACGGAGGGTTCGAGCACACGCGTCAGGTGGATGGGTTCCCGGCGCCGCGGCCGCAGCCGTGCGATCAGTCGCCGGATTCCATCTCCCGGGCCCGGGCGGAGGCAGCGCGGGCGGCGCGCTCGACGATCGCTGAGAAGTCGTCGGCGGCGAACGAGGTGATCGCGGCGTGCGTGGTGCCGCCCTTGCTCGTCACCGCGGTGCGCAGCTTCCGGGGATCCGGGGTGTCCTCGAGCAGGCGGCCGGCCCCGCTGGCGGTGCCGACGACGATCCGCCGCGCCATGTCCGGGCTCATCCCCTGGGCGATGCCGGCCGCGACGAGCTCCTCGGCGAGGAGGAAGAAGTACGCCACGCCGGAACCGGACAGCCCGATCATCGTCTGCAGCTCGTCCTCGGTCATCGGCACGACGTCACCGGCCCCGGCGAGCAGTTCCGACACCTCGGTCACGGCGTCCTCCGGGACGTCTGCGGTGGCGGCGAGCGCGATGACCCCGTGGCCGATCCCGCTCGGCGTGTTCGGCATGACCCGGATGACCGGCGCGCCGCCGGACCCCTCGGCGAGCTGGGCGAGAGACACCCCGGCCGCCATCGACACGAGGACCGCGCCCGGGCGCAGGGAGTCGGCGATCTCGGCGAGCGTGTCGGCCATGAGCCAGGGCTTGACCCCGAGGAACACGTAGTCGGCCTCGGCCGCCGCACCGCGGTTGGCCTCCGCGTCGTCCTCGACCGCGGTGGTCCGCACCCCGAGCTCGTCGTGGAGCCGCCGGGCGGACTCGCGGGACTGCGTGGTGGCGATGATCGATGCCGGATCGGTGTCCCCGCGGAGCACGCCGGCGAGCAGCGCCCCGCCCATGGATCCGGTGCCGATGAATGCGATGGTCATGCGTTCTCCTCGTCTGCGGTCACGGCCGATCCCCCCGACTCGGCTCGCGCCTGAGCGGCATCGAGTCCCAGGTGCTTGCGGGCGAACGCGAGGGATTCGGCGAGCATCTCCTCGCGCGTGGACTTCTTGCGGGCGAACCGGGTGTTGACCTCGACGATGACGTCGCCGGACCAGTTGTGCTTGGCGAGGTGCTGGAGGGTCTCCGCGACGGGCATCGTGCCGCGGCCGGGCACCAGGTGCTCGTCCTTGAGGGAGCCGGCGCCGTCGGTGAGGTGGACGTGGGCGAGGCGGTCGATGATGCCGGCGACGGTCTCGAGCGCGTTCATCCCGGCCGTCGCGGCGTGGGAGAAGTCGAAGGTCATCGCGTCGTAGTCCTCGTCGAGCGGATTCCAGTCCGGGTAGTAGACGAGCACCTCGCGCACGCCGGCGCGCCACGGGTACATGTTCTCCACCGCGAGGATCATCCCGGTCTCCTTCGACAGCTCCCGCACGCCGGGCACGAACCCCTTGGCGTACTCGCCCTGCCAGCGGAACGGCGGGTGGACGACGACGGAGCGCGCGCCCACCTCCTTCGCCATCTCGCAGGTCCGGCGCAGCTTGACCCAGTGGTCCTTGTCGAGGACGCGCGGCATGAAGAGCAGGGTGGGGGCGTGGAGCGACATCACCGGCAGCCCGGTCTGCGCGGTGAGGCCGCGCATGAGGTCGACGTCCTGGGTCTCGGCGTTGTTCGTGATCATCACCTCGACGCCGTCGTAGCCCAGGCGCTGGGCGGTGCCGAACACCTCGGTCACCGTCATCGGGTAGACGGAGGAGGTCGAGAGGCCCACCCGGATCGGGTGGTCGGAGACGTGGGTGCGGTCGTGCTCGTAGACCGGGTTCCGCGCGAGCTGCTCACGGTGCTGGCGCGAGTCGGCGCGCGCCGAGTTCTTCTTGGTCAGCACCTTGCGGGGGGATCGCTTCTTCGCACTCACGGCACCGAGTCTAGCCCCCGGACCGGCCGGCGCAGGGCTCGGGCGGAGCACGGGGGTGCAGGCAGTCGTCAGCGCCCGGTCCCGCCCGCCGGGGCACGCGGGCGACTCCGTGATGCGGACCGCGCCCGCGCCTCGGCGACGGTCGGGTTCAGTCGGTGAGGACCTCGGTCGCGGGGACGCCCGGGAGCGAGATCTCCTCCGAGGTGTCGAGCAGATCGAGCTTGCGCATGATGATGCCCTCGCGCAGCGCCCACGGCGAGATGTGCATCTCCTCGATCCCGAAGATCGTGAATGCCGCCTCGGCGACGATCGCCCCGGCGAGCACCTGGCCGCCGCGGGCCAGGGAGACGCCCGGCAGCTCGGCCCGCTCCTTGGGGCTGCGGCTCGCGAGCGCCTCGATGATGTCGGGCAGGTCCGCGCGGCGCAGCATCCGCGGCGCGTAGATGCCCTCGCTGCTCGCCGCCGCCCCGCCGATCCGGGCGAGCGAGCGGAACGTCTTCGAGGAGCCGACGACCTTCTCCGGCCGGCCCACCCGGTTGATCTCGCCGGCCACGCGGCCGATCGTGTGGCGGGCGTGCCGGCGCAGGGCGTCGATGTCGTCGGCGCTCGGAGTGTCTGCGGACAGGAAGCGCGAGTGCATGCGGCCGGCGCCCAGCGGCACGGACAGCGCTGCGTCGGGGTACTCGTCCATGCCGGCGGCGATCTCGAGGGAGCCGCCGCCGATGTCGAGGAGCTGGATGCTGCCGGCCGACCAGCCGAACCAGCGGCGGACGGCGAGGAAGGTGATGCGTGCCTCCTCCTCGCCGCTCATGACGTTGAGGGTGATCCCCGACTCCTCGCGGATCCGGGCGATCGTCTCCTCGCCGTTGGGGGCGCCGCGGATCGCCGAGGTGGCGAAGGCGAGGATCTGCTCGGAGCCCTGCTCCTCGGCGACGGTGATCGCCTCGCGGCAGAACTCGACGAGTCGGTTCTGGCCGTAGCCGGAGATCGAGCCGTCGTCCTTGAGGTGCTCGGCGAGGCGGAGGACCTCCTTGTGGGAGGTCGCGGGCAGGGGTGGGGCTCCCACCCGGGCGTCGACCACGAGGAGGTGGACGCTGTTGGATCCGATGTCGAGGACTGCGAGGCGCACGAGGTCAGTCTACTGGCAGGGTGCGGGGACGCGGACCGCGGACTGGCATGCGGTCGGGAGCGGGAGCGGGAGCGGGGGCGGGAGCGCGGGCGGGACGGGGGCATGGGCGCGCCTCGTGCTCGTACTGCGGAGTATCCGAATCGAGGCGCGCAATTGAGCGTCGGCTTTCGGATACCGCGCAGTTCGGAGCATCCGGGTTCAGCGGCTGCGCCGGAGGAGCTCCTTGAGGAGGTGGACAAGGCCGGCGATGACGAACCCGGCGGTGAAGAGGAGGATGATGAACGGGATTACGATCTCGTTGCGCTTGTCCGCATGCCATGCGTCGGCGGGATCGTCGGGGTGGTAGTGGACGATGGCAGGGTCCCCCACGGTCGCCGGCCGACCCTGGTCATCCCCGCGGATCGTGTGACGGGTGCCGGACTCGTCGGTGAACTCGATGGTCGGTCGATGCACGGTGCGCGGCGGGCCGACGCTGTCGTGCACCCGGCGCTCCTCGCTCGCGGTGATCGTGCCGGTGGTTTCGACGGCGCCCACTTCCCGCGCGCTGAGCGCGGCGAAGGTGATCGCGGCGGCAATGAGCGTGAGCGCGGCGGCGATGCCGTAGAACGCGAGGATAAGGCCGACGCTCGTCCCGCGGCGGCGGGCCTCGGTCGGAGGGCGTCGCATCATGGGCTCAGTCTACGGATGGTCAATGGGGAGCGGGACACCGAGGCACAGGTCGCCGAGGCGCGGGTCGCCAGACCGAAGCTGCGCCCGGCCGAAGCTGCGCCGAACTGCGGAGTATCCGAATCGAGGCGCGCAATTGCGCGTCGGAATTCGGATACCGCGCAGTTCGGCGAGTCTGCAGCGATGCAGTGCGGTACGCACCGCGCACGCGCCCCTCACGGCGATCTGACCTTGCGAACTCTGGCGGATCCGCTCTCAGAAACCTTCGAAAATTGAGGTCTGGAATGGTCTTGCGGGATCCCGGCTTCAGGAGCGCCAGTCGTGGCGGGCGAAGGTGAACTCGGGGGGCTGCTTGGCGAAGAAGCCCTCCTGTCCGCGGACGATCTCGCTCGCATACGCCTCGGCCAGCCATCCGCCGGCTGCGGGATCCGGGTCCTCGCCGCGCAGGATCCGCTTGGCCCCGGTCTGGCTCAGCGCGGAGCGGCCGGCGATCGTCGCCGCCATCTCCCGTGCCGTATCGAGCGGGGTGTCGCTCACCCGATGGATGAACCCGAGGTTGAGCGCCTGGTCGAAATCGATGATCTCCGCCGTGAGCAGGAAGTACGTCGCCCAGGCATCCCCGATGATCCCGGCGAGCCGCCGAGTGGGTCCGGGCGGGTAGACGAGTCCGAGCTTCGCGGCGGTGACCCCGTAGATCGTTCCGGGTGCCGCGATCCGGACGTCGCAGGCCGCGGCGAGCTCGGTGCCGCCGCCCACGCAGTTGCCCTCGATCGCGGCGATCGTCGGGACATCCACGGCGGCGAGCGCCTCCTCGGCCTCGGCGTTCGCCGCCCAGAAGTCCGCCAGCGGCACATCGAGATCCCCGATGTCGGACCCGGCGGAGAAGTGCCCGCCGGCCCCGGTGAGGATGAGCACCTCGATCCCGGGGTCGGCGTCGATCGCGGCCATGATGTCCGGCAGCGCCAGCCACATCTCGCGCGAGAGCGCATTGCGCTTGGCCGGACGGGACAGGACGAGGGTCCCGACCCCACCGGAGACGGTGAGATCGAAACCCTCGACCAGTGCGTGATCGTTCACGCTGCTCAGTCCGACTTCGTCGGGACCGAGCGCTGCTCCTCGCCGTCGTAGGCCGACAGCGGGCGGATCAGCGCGTTGGAGGCCTGCTGCTCCATGATGTGCGCCGTCCAGCCGGTGATGCGGGCCATGACGAAGATCGGCGTGAACTGCGGGGTGTCGAAGCCCATGAGGTGGTAGGCCGGGCCCGACGGGTAGTCGAGGTTCGGGTAGATCCCCTTGCGCCCGACGAAGTCCTCCTCGAAGGCGTTGTACAGGTCGAGGAGATCGGTCGCGCCCTTGGCCTCGACCATGTCCTCGAACGCCTTGCGCATGGTGGGCACGCGCGAGTCGCCGTTCTTGTAGACGCGGTGGCCGAAACCCATGATCTTCTCTTTGTTCTCGAGCGCCTTGTCGATCCACGCCGAGGCCTTGTCGGCGGTGCCGACCTCCTCGAGCATCGCCATGACGGCCTCGTTGGCACCGCCGTGCAGCGGTCCCTTGAGGGCGCCGATCGCACCGGCGACCGCGGAGTACATGTCCGAGGTCGTCGAGGTGATGACGCGGGCGGTGAACGTCGAGGCGTTGAAGGAGTGCTCGGCGTAGAGGATCATCGACACGTCGAAGCAGCGCACGACCTCCTCGGCCGGCACCTCGTCGAAGACCATCTTGAAGAAGTTGGCCGCGTAGCCGAGGTCCTCGGTCGGTGCGACCGGGTCGAGGCCGTGGCGACGGCGGTGGTCGACGGCGACGATCGTCGGCAGCTGGGCGTACATCCGCTCGGCCTTGGCGAGGTTCGCCTCCGGCCCCTCGACATCGGCCTCCGGGTCCACGGCGCCGAGGTAGGCCGCCGCGGTCTGCACGACGTGCATCGGGTGGCAGTCGGTGGGCAGGGAGAGGATGAGATCGATGAGCTTCTGGTCGATCGCGCGCTGGCCGCGCTCCCGGGCGGTGAACTCCGCGAGCTGCTCGGGCGTCGGCAGCTCGCCGTGCCAGATGAGGTAGGCGACCTCCTCGAACGAGCAGTTCGCGGCGAGCTCCTGCACGGGGTAGCCGCGGTAGGTCAGCGAGTTGGTCTCCTGCACGACCTTGGAGACCTTCGTCGTGTCGACGACGACGCCGGCGAGGCCCTTCTTGATGTCCTGATCGGTCACTGGTGACCCTCCTGAGAGAAGTTGAAGACGGCGGCGTCGAAGTCGTTGTACGCCGCGTAGTCGATGGTTTCGTAGAGGTCGGCCCGGGTCTGCATGCCGTCGAGCAGCGTCACCTGGGTGCCGGTGTCGCGGATCGTCTGCAGTCCGGACTTGATCGCGCCCATCGCCAGGCGCAGCGTGGTGACCGGGTAGATCACCAGGCGCACGCCGGCGTCGGCGAGCTGCTCGGTGGTGAACAGCTCGCTCTTGCCGAACTCGGTCATGTTCGCCAGGATCGGCACGTCGACGGCCTGCGCGAAGGTCTCGAACTCGCCGAGGTCGCGCATCGCCTCGGGGAAGATCATGTCCGCCCCGGCATCGATGTAGGCCTTGGCCCGGTCGATCGCGGCGTCGAGGCCCTCGCCGGCGCGGGAGTCGGTGCGGGCGCAGATGACGAAGTTCTCATCCCGCCGACCCTTGACGGCCGCGGAGATCCGCTTGACCATCTCCGCGGTGCCCACGACCTCCTTGCCGTCGAGGTGGCCGCACCGCTTGGGGTTGACCTGGTCCTCGAGGTGCATGCCGGCCAGGCCGGCGTCCTCGAACTCCTGCACGGTGCGCGCGACGTTCATCGCCTCGCCCCAGCCGGTGTCCGCGTCGATGAACGTCGGCAGGTTCGTCACCCGGGAGATCGCCCGGCCGTGGTCGGCGACCTCGGTGAGCGTGGTCAGGCCGATGTCGGGCAGCCCCTGCGCCGCGGAGAACGCGCCGCCGGAGATGTAGATGCCCTCGAAGCCGATCTGCTCGATGATCTGGGCGTTGATCGGGTTGATCGCACCCGGGAACTGGACGATCTCACTGCCGGCGAGCAGTTCGCGGAACCGCCTGCGCCGGTCGGCGGGTGTGGTGGTGGCTCCGAGCATCTCAGAAGATTCCCTTCGATCCGGTGTGCTCGAGGCCGTCGACCGCGAAGCTCAGCTGCGCGACGTCGTCGGCGCCGAGGTTCTCGAGGTTCTGGGCGAGGTCGAGGAACCGGTCCTGCTCGGCGTCGGACACGATGCCGTCGGCCAGGGTGCGGAACTTCTCGACGTAGTTCGCCCGGGCGAACGGACGCGCACCGTGCGGGTGGGCGTCGGCGACGGCGATCTGGTCCTCGATCACGGAGCCGTCCTCCATCTCGACGACCACACGACCGCCGAAGGCGATCTCGTCCGGGTCGGTCGAGTGGTAGCGGCGGGTCCACTCGGGATCCTCGGTGGTGACGATCTTGCGCCACAGCTCGACGGTCTCCGGGCGGCCGGCGCGCTCGGGGGCGTAGGACTTCTCGTGGTGCCAGCCCTGGTCCTCCATCGCGACGGCGAAGATGTACATGATCGAGTGGTCGAGGGTCTCGCGCGAGGCCTTCGGGTCCATCTTCTGCGGGTCGTTCGCCCCGGTGCCGATGACGTTGTGGGTGTGGTGCGAGGTGTGGATGGTGATCTTGCGGATCTTCGACTTGTCCTCGATCTGCGCTCCCATCCGGCGGGCGAGGTCGATGAGCGCCTGCGCCTGGTACTCCGCGGAGTGCTCCTTGGTGTAGGTGTCGAGGATCGCGCGCTTGGCCTCGCCCTGGCCCGGCAGCGGCACGGTGTAGCGGGCCTCGGGACCGGACAGGATCCAGGCGATGAAGCCGTCCTCGCCCTCGTAGATCGGGCTCGGGGCGCCTTCGCCGCGCATCGCCCGGTCGACGGCCTCGACGGCCATCTTGCCGGCGAACGCCGGGGCGTGGGCCTTCCAGGTCGAGATCTCGCCCTTGCGGGACTGGCGGGTGGCGGTGGTGACGTGGAGCGCCTGCTGGATGGCCTGGAAGGTCACCTCGGTGGGCAGGTGGAGGAGCGCGCCGATGCCGGCCGCGGCGGACGGGCCGAGGTGCGCGACGTGGTCGATCTTGTGCTCGTGGAGGCAGATGCCCTTGGCGAGGTCGACCTGGATCTCGTAGCCGGTGGCGATGCCGTTGATGAGGTCCTTGCCGCCGATGCCCGCGTGCTGGGCGACGGCGAGGATCGGCGGGATGTTGTCGCCGGGGTGCGAGTACTCCTTGGCGAGGAAGGTGTCGTGGAAGTCGAGCTCGCGCACGGCCACGCCGTTGGCCCATGCGGCCCACTCCGGTGAAACGCGCTCGCTCAGCTGCAGGCCGAAGACCGGGGCACCGGGCTTCGTCGGGTGAGTCTGCGCCTGCTCGCGCGCGTGGGTGGGGGCACCGCGCCGAACCGAGGCGGCCGCGACGGAGGCGTTGTCGATGATGCGGTTGATGACCATGTCGGTGACGTCTGCGTCGACCGCGACCGGGTCGGAGGCGACCTCGGCGATCTTCCAGGCCAGCTGCTCTTCGCGCGGCAGGTCCTCGGAGCTCTTGTAGGTCCGGACTTCGTGATTGATCATGGAGATTCTCCTCGTGTCGACATCGACCGCGGACAGGGCGGGCGCGGGTGTTCGGCGAGCGGCCGTCCCTTCCACTCTATGCCCTGGGTGCAGGCGGGTGTGCTCCGGGCAACAATGTATCTCGATATCAAGATACTTGGTGCGCGGGCGACTCGGCAACCCCGCCGGGGCCCAGGGGAACCGCCTTCCTTCCCCGCGGCGGTCGCGTGTGACAGCATGAAACCATGACGCGCACCGCACTCGACTACGACGACAACTGGCTCGAACCGGACGAGCTCGCGAGCATCCGCCGCCGCATGCCGATCACCTATGTCAACGCGGTGCCGGTGCAGCTCGGCGACCACGGCCAGGTGACGAAGGTGGGCCTGCTGCTGCGCACGCTCGAGGACGACGGCTCGCTCGGCCGGGAGATCGTCGGCGGCCGGGTGCGCTACCACGAGCCGCTCCGCTCGGCGCTCGTGCGCCATGTGGAGAAGGACCTCGGCCCGCTCGCGCTGCCGCAGATCCCCCCGGCGCTGACCCCGTTCCACGTCGCGGAGTACTTCCCCACGCAGATGGGGCCCTCGCCCTATCAGGACCCGCGCCAGCACGCGGTCGCCCTGTGCTACATCCTGCCGGTGCAGGGCGAGTGCTCCCCGCGCCGCGATGCGCTCAGCCTCGACTGGCTGACCCCGGCCGAGGCGATCCGCGAGGACGTCGTCGCAGAGATGTGCCACGGCCAGGAGCACATCGTGCGCGCCGCCCTGGCCCACCTCGGAATCCTTCCCTGAGGTTCTGAGGCACTGAGGTTCTGAGGTTCTGAGAAGCCTGGGGTTCCGAGGCGCCTGGACCTGAAGGCTTGAAGGTTTGAACGCCTGAAGCCCTGAAGCCCTGAAGGTCTGGTGGTCTGGAGGCCTGAGCACTGAGGTCCCGGCGCCCTCGCGCGCAGACCGCCACTCGAACTGCGCGGTATCCGAGACCGAGCGCGCAATTGCGCTTCAGGTTCCGGATACCGCGCAGTTCGTCCATGGGTCATCCCATACATAGGTCCTCCCGCCCATGGGCCTTCTCGTCCACGAGTCCCCCACGGACTGCACGGACCCCACCTCTGCGCTATGCTCGTCCTCACGACAGGGGAGCGCCACCAGGGCGCTGAGAGTGCGAGCATCGCAGACCCTCGAACCTGACGCGGTTCATACCGCCGGAGGAAGTCGAGTCTCTTCATCCCCTCCTGCCATTCACAGGAGGATCCACCATGGCACCGTCATCGTCATTCCCCGAACCCGCGGACCGGGTTCCCGCGGACCGGGTTCCCGCGGAGACTGCTCCCGCGGACACTGCTCCCGCGGACACGGCTCCGTCCCCGGCCTCGAACGCAGACGCGCATTCGCCCACCCCTGAACCGGACCCCGCACCGCCGAGCCGTCTGCGCTGGCGGGTCGTCGACATCGTCGTCGCCTCGGTGCTCGGCGTCGCAGTGGGCGTCGTGTTCTGGGTGTGGTCGACGGCCTGGTCGACACTCTCGCTGCCGTTCCTCGCCTTCCCGCCCGCCGCGGGCCTGCTCACCGGTGTGTGGGTGCTCGCCGGGCCGCTCGGCGCGATGATCATCCGCCGGCCCGGCGCCGCGCTCTACTGCGAGATCCTCGCCGCCGCCGTGTCCGCCGTGCTCGGCACCCAGTGGGGCATGCAGGTCCTCATCTCCGGCGCGCTCCAGGGCCTCGGCGCCGAGCTCGTCGTCCTCCTCCTGCTCTACCGCCGCTTCGGACCGGTCGTCACCCTGCTCTCCGGACTCGGGGCCGGACTGTTCCTGGGCCTCGGCGAGAACCTCATGTACAACACCGAATGGCAGCCGGCCTGGCAGCTCGTCTACCTCGCCGCGGCCGGCGTCTCCGGGCTCGTGCTCGCCGGGGGCGGCACCCTGCTGGCTGTCCGGGCGCTGCGCCGCACCGGGGTGCTCGCCCCGCTCGCCTCCGGCCGCACCGCCGCCGAGGTGTGAGCCGGCCGATGCGCACCACCGGCCGCCCGGCCCCGGCAGTGAGCACCTCCCGGGGGCCTGCGGTCATCACCGCCCGCGGCTACGGCTGGCGGCACGCCGGCCGGAAGGCGCCCGCGCTCGCCGACATCGACCTCGCCGTGCCCGCCGGTCAGCGGGTGCTCCTCGTCGGCGCCTCGGGCTCGGGGAAGTCGACGCTCCTCCACGCGCTCACCGGAGTGCTGCCGGCCGACTCCGGGCACCGCACCGGGGAGCTGCTCGTCGACGGCCGTCATCCCGATCCAGCGCGCGGCCGCTCCGGGCTCGTCCTCCAGGATCCCGAATCCCAGGTGATCCTCGCCCGGGCCGGGGACGACGCGGCCTTCGGGATGGAGAACCTCGGGATCGACCCCGCTGACATCTGGCCGCGCGTCGACGCCGCGCTGCACACCGTCGGCCTCGGTCCGGGCGGGGCCGCCGCTGCCGAGGCGCGCGCCCGGCTCACCCGCACCCTGTCCGGCGGGCAGAAGCAGCGCCTCGCGCTCGCCGGGGTGCTCGCGATGGAACCGGGGCTCATCGCACTCGACGAGCCGACGGCGAACATCGACCCCGCCTCGGCCCCGGTGCTGCGCGATGCCGCGCTCCGCGCGCAGGCGGTCACCGGGGCCACCCTCCTCGTCGTCGACCATCGCGTGGACCTGTGGTGCGATCACGTCGACCGCGTCGTCGTCCTCGACCGGTCGCGGATCGTCGCCGATGGCACCCCGGACCTCCTCACCGACCCCGGACTCCGCGACCTGCTGCGCACCGCAGGCGTCCGCATCCCCGGCACTCCCCCGCCACCGGCACGACGGCCCGCCGCCGGAGGGGAGGCGCTGCTCACCGCCCGCGACCTGGCCGTCACCCGTCCCGGCCGGCGGGAACCCGTCGCAGGCGGCATCGACCTCACGCTCTGCGCCGGCACGGCGACCGCGCTCGTCGGGCCGAACGGAGCGGGGAAGTCGACGACCGCGCTCACCCTCGGCGGGCTGCTGCGCCCGGCGGCCGGCGCGATCCGGGCGACCGACGCGCTGCTCCGCACCCACCGGCAGGTCCCCCGCCGCAGGGAACCGGCCGCGTGGCGCTCGCGCGAGCTCGTCACCCGCATCGGCTCGGTGTTCCAGGAGCCCGAGCACCAGTTCCTCACCGACTCGGTCGCCTCCGAGCTCGCCTTCGGACTCCACCGGGCCAGGCTCCCCGAGGCGCGGATCCGGGACCGGGTCGAGGAGCTGCTCGGCGTGCTGCGCCTCGCGCACCTCGCCCGCGCCCACCCCCACACCCTGTCCGGCGGGGAGAAGCGGCGGCTGTCCGTGGCGTGCATGCTCGCCTGCTCCCCGCCCCTGCTCGTCCTCGACGAGCCGACGTTCGGGCAGGATGCCGCGACCTGGGAGGGGCTGCGCCTGCTGCTCACCGCGGAGCTCGACCGTGGGACCGGGATCCTCCTCGTGTCCCACGACGAGCCGTTCATCGCAGCGCTCGGGGCGCACGAGCACCCCGTCAGGGCGCGCACGGCGGAGGGCGCGGCATGAGCACACTCGCACCCCGGGCCACGCCGCTCGTGCGCTGCAACCCGGTGACCAAGCTCGCGGCCGGGTTCATCCTCATGTTCGCCGTCCTGCTCAGCGTCGACGTCGTGTCCGCCGGGGTGCTCCTCCTGCTCGAGCTCGCGCTCCTGCCGCTCTCCGGCCTGCCGTGGCGCACCGTCGTGGGCCGGACGTGGTTCCTCCCGATCATCGCGCTCACCGGCGGCTGGAGCACTGCGCTGTTGGCGGAGAAGACCGGGGCGACCGTCGTCGACCTCGGTCCGGTGCTCCTCACCGCGGACTCGCTCACGGCCGGGGCGGCGATCGGCCTGCGCACCATGGCGCTCGCGCTGCCGGCGGTCGTACTCCTCGCCACGATCGACCCCACGGATCTGGCCGACGGGCTCATCCAGAAGCTCCGCGTGTCGGAGCGCTTCGCGCTCGCGGCGCTCGCGGCCGGGCGGCTCGTCTCCCTGTTGATCGCGGAGTGGCAGGTGCTGCGGATGGCGCGGCGGGCGCGCGGGGTCGGCGGCTCCGGGCCGCTATCGCACCTCGGCGCGTTCTTCCCGGTGATGTTCGCCCTCCTGGTCCAGGCGATCCGTCGCGGCACCCGCCTGGCGATGGCGATGGAGGGGCGTGCGTTCGGAGCCCCGGGCCGCACCTGGGCCCGGACCTCGCGCTTCGCCGCGCGCGACCTCGGGCTCCTCGCCGGGGCACTGCTCATGGCCGCGACCGCCGTGGGCGCGGCGATCGCGACGGGCTCCTGGAACCTCATCGTGTGAGATGCGCCCGGGGCGCGGGGGCGCGGGCGGTGCGGCGCGGGCGGTGCGGCGCGGGCGGTGCGGCGCGGCTGACCGAACTGCGGAGTATCCGAAAACAGGCGCGCAATTGCGCGTTGCGCTCTGGATACTCCGCAGTTCGATGGTGAGGGCGCGCGAGTGAGCGACCAGGTGAGGGCGCGGGTCCCCGGGTGGCGGGCGCGTTCGACCTAGCGGGTGATGAGGGCGACGCTGTGGGCGACGGTGAACCAGGCGTCGGGGCCCTCGCACCAGGTGCGCCAGCCGTCGGCGATCCGCTCGAGCTCCTCCTGGGAGGCGAACCCGTAGGCCACGATGTCCTCGGCGAGCGCGGTGCGTGAGACGCGGTCGGCCCAGGTCTGCGACCACCAGCCGCAGTCCTCCGGGTTCGCGAACACCCACGGCCGGGACAGGTAGTCGACCGCGGCCGGCCCGTGGCCGAGCACCCGCGGGGACGCGGCGTTCGTCCAGGCGCGGAGGAACACCCCGGCGTCGGGCTCGCCGCCGTTGCGCCGGGCCGTCTCCCGGTAGAGCTCGAGCCAGCGGCTGATCTCCGGGGACTCGGGGTGCCAGCGGAAGCCGGCGTAGTCGGATTCCGTGACGGACACGGTGCCGCCCGGGCGGACCACGCGGATCGCCTCGGCGAGTGCGGTCACCGGATCCGCGACGTGCTGGAGCACCTGGTGGATGTGGACGGCATCGAAGAAGGCGTCCTCGAAGGGCAGCTCATGGCAGTCGGCGACGACGACGTCGATCATGTCGACGCCGCGCCGCTGCGCCTCCGCACGGGTGAGGGCGGCGCTCTCCTCGGCCCGCTCCACCGCGGTCACGTGCGCCACGTGCCCGGCGAGGTCGCAGGTGATCGTGCCGGCGCCGGAGCCGATGTCGAGGATCCGCATCCCGGGCTCGAGGCGTGCGAGCAGGTCCGGTGCGCAGCGCTGCGCGGTGCGCCACGAGTGGGAACGAATCACCGACTCCGCGTACCCGTGGGTGTACTTCGGCTGTGCGCTCATCGCAGCTCCTTCAGCAGGTCCTTGAACCAGGCCCGCCATTCCTCGACGGCGCCTGCGCTGCCCAGTCTGCTGATCTGGAAGGCCGCAGTGCTCCGCACATCCGCACTGCGGACAGCCTCCCGGCCGGATTCGCCCGCTGCGCCCTCGGCCTGCTTCCGATCGCGGGTCGGGGCCTTGGCGCCGATCGTCGCGGTCACGCGGGTGCCGTCGGCGAGCTTCGCCCGCCAGTACTGCCACTTCTCCGTGCCCGAGGTGGTGGGCTCCTCCGCGAAGTCGACCCCACCCAGCCCGGTGCGGCCGGCCATGAGGGTTTCGACGGCGGCGAGCACCTGTGCGGGGTCGCCGGGCAGTGTCTTCGACACGCTGACCTGGAAGGTGCCGTCGCTCACCTGGCCCGGGAGGCGGCGGCCGATCTGCTGCTCAAAGGCGACGGCGGCGCTCTGCGCCCACCAGCCGGCGTTGTCGACCTTCCCCCGGAACAGCGTGTGGGCGGCCGCGGCGAGCCCGGCGTGATCGGTGTCCGCACCGCCGGCGGCATCGAGGGCGGCGCTGATCTCCGACCACGGCAGGCCGGTGGCGGATTCGATGGCGGCGGTGCTGCCGGGCCGGGTGGTCATGGCGTGCGGTCCTCCGTGGAGTGGGAGAGTGCGAGGCGGGCAGGGCGGCGGTCGTGCGGGAGAGATATGGAGAGTGGTGTCGTGGGCGAAATGGTGTCGTGGGAGCGGTGCGTGGAGCGGATCCGCGCGAGGGGCTCACCCGGCGAAGGCCGGCCGTCCAGCCCGACGGGTCCGGCCGCTCAGCCCGGCCGGTCCGGCCGCTCAACCCGGCGGATCCGGCCGTTCAGCCCCGCGGATCCGGCCGCTCAGTGCGCGGGGGCGGCGATCGCGACGAGGAAGTCGCCGGGGTCGGTGAAGGGGCGCAGCGTCCACGTCGAGAAGCGGGTGGTGAGCGTGAGCCCGGCGGCGGCGAGGTCCGCATCGAAGTCGTCGAAGTCGTAGCCGCGGCCGGCCCCGAACCCGCACACGAGCCGGCCGTCGGGCCGCAGGGCGCCGGCGAGGTTGCCCATGACCGCGGAGCGGCTGGCCGGGTCGAGGAAGGTCATGACGTTGCCGGCGGAGACGATGACGTCGAAGCCGGGCCGGTCGCTCTCCGGGGCGGGCTCCGGCCGCCCGAGGAGGTCGGTGGAGGGGTGGGCGCCGGGATCCCGGGTGTCGCGCCCCTCGTCGAGCGCGGCGAAGTCGAACCGGGCGAGGTCCCCGACGTACCAGTCCGCGCCGGGGTAGGTCTCCTGCGCCTCGGCGATGAGGTAGTCGTCGAGGTCGACGCCGACGACCTCGTGACCGCGCTCGGCGAGGTATCCGCCCACCCGGCCGGTGCCGCAGCCGGCGTCGAGGATCCGACTGCCGCGCTCGGCGAGCGCGTCGACGAACCGCGCCTCCCCGTCGAGGTCGAGCCCCTGGGCGGCGAGGTCCCGCCAGCGCTGGGCGTAGCGCGCGGAGTGCTCCGGGTCCCGCTCCCGCATCTCGTCCCACCTGTGCGTGTAGCTCATGGCGCCATCCTACGGACTCCCGCGGACACCGCCGAGGGACGTGCGGGCCGGCTGCGCACGGCGCCCCGTCCTGCCCTCGCCCTTTCCCGCCCTCAACCCAGGCCGCCCTCACCTCGGGTTGACCTCAACCCAGGCAACCCAGGCCGCACTCGACCCAGGCCCAACCTGCCCTCACCTCGGGCCGGGTGGGCGCCGCGGGTCAGTCGGCGGCGAGGCTGAGCTCGGTGAAGACCTCGCCGAGCACGTCGACGACGTGGGCGATCGCCGGCTGCTCGGCCATCCGCTCGTGCACCATGATGACGATCCGCCGGCCGCCGGCGGCGATCCCCGGGACCAGGCGCGCGGTGCTCGGCGCGAGCGACATCATCACCGGGGTCGCGAGCGTGTAGCCCATGCCGCTGCCGACCATCGCGAGCGCCACCGCGGAGTCGACGACGATGTGGGATTCGCGCGGCGCGAAGCCGAGCTCCGCACACGCGAAGCGCATCGCGCGGCCGAAGGTCGACTCGTTGCGCGGCAGGATCCAGGACGCGGCGGCGAGCTCCTCCACGGTGGGGTCGGGGAGGTGGGCGGCGGCCACGACGCCGAACCGCTCGGAGCGCATGGTGTGCATGAGGAGACCACGCTGCGGGGCGAGCGGCGAGGACGGGTAGTCGATCCCGATGCCCACGTCGATCCGGCCCTCGAGCACGGCCGACTGCATGACCTCGACGTCGACCTCGCGCGCCTGCAGGCTGATGCCGGAGCCGGAGAGCTTGGCGGCCGCCGGGCCGAAGGCCACGACCGAGGCGGAGCCGAACACCCCGAGCGTCACCCCGTGGAGACTGCCCTCCACCCGTCCGCGCACCGCCTGGGCCGCCTGCTCCTCGGCGGCGAGCACGGCGCGCGCCCGGCCGAGCAGCAGCTGCCCGGTCTCGGTGAGCGCGAGCCCGCGGCCGGACTGCACGACGAGGTCGGTGCCCACGACCCGCCGCAGGGCGCTCATGTGCTGACTCACCGCCCCGGGCGTGTAGCCGAGCACCCGGGCGGCGGCGGTCATCGTGCCGTGGTCGGCCACCGCGACGAAGGTCCGCAGCTGGCCGAGAGTCCAGTTCATCGAACCCTGCATCGTGCTCTGCGCCATCCCCGCTCCTCCTGACCACCCCAGGGGCGGCACCCTATCCATCAAGCGTCGGCGCCTCGCACCGGCCACCGCCCACCAGCCGACCCTGCATCAATCCTATGCGTGATTCAGTATCACTGATAGCACCGTTGACGTCCTATCGCTTGTCTGAACCTCGCCGAGACCGCACGATGAAGGAACAGTGATCTCCGTCACAGGAGACGGCTCCGGGTGGCATGGATCGCTGTGCACCACGGATCTCCGTCACCGCACGGGATCCGAGCAGCGCACGACCGCACCCGGTCGCCGCGCACAGTTCCCTTCACAGCGGGAGGACCGATGACCACGGGATCGACACCCCAGGTGGCCCCGTCCCATGCCTCCGTCGTCGTCATCGGCGGCGGCATCATGGGCGCGGCCACAGCGCACTACCTCGCCGAGGCCGGAGTCGAGGACGTCGTCCTCGTCGAACGCGACGAGCTCGGCAGCGGCTCGACCTCGAAGGCGGCCGGCGGGCTCCGCTCGCAGTTCTCCGACGAGGTCAACATCGCCCTCGGGGCGCGCAGCCTCGAGACGTTCCGCCGGTTCGCCACGGACTTCGACCACGACATCGACCTCGTCACGAGCGGCTACCTGTTCCTCCTCGACAACGACGAGGACGCGGCCGCCTTCGAGCGCAATGTCGCGCTCCAGCAGTCGCTCGGCCAGGCCTCGCGGATGGTCTCCGTCGCCGAGGCGGCCGCCCTGTCCCCGATCATCAGCACCACCGGCCTGGTCGCCGGGGCCTTCAACCCGGAGGACGCCCACTGCACGCCCGAGGCGGCCGTCGCCGGGTTCGCCCGCGCCGCCCGCCGCCGCGGGGTCACCGTGTGCAAGCACACCGAGGTCACCGGCATCGTCGTGGAGAACGGCGCGGTCACCGGGGTGGAGACGAGCCGCGGGCCGATCGCCACGGACACCGTGGTGTGCGCCGCCGGCGTGTGGTCGCAGGCACTCGGGGCGATGGCCGGCGTCGAGCTGCCGGTGACGCCGCTGCGTCGCCAGATCATGGTCACCGAGCCGGTCGACTTCGACGCCCGGTCGCTGCCGTTCACCATCGACTTCTCCACCTCGTTCTACTTCCACTCCGAGGGCGACGGACTGCTCATGGGCGCGCCCGAGGTCGCTGACGTGCGCGAGTTCGACATGCACCGCGACCCCGAGTGGGCGGAGCACCTGTCCGGGCTCATCAGCCGCCGCGCCCCCGCGCTCGAGGACGTGTGCGTGCGCAGCGGCTGGGCCGGCCTCTACGAGTGCACCCCGGACCACAACGCACTCATCGGCTCGGCCGAGGAGGTCAGCGGCTTCCTCTACGCCTGCGGGTTCTCCGGCCACGGCTTCCTCCAGGGCCCGGCCGTCGGCGAGGTCATGCGCGACCTCTACCTGGGCCGACAGCCCTTCGTCGACGTCAGCCCGATGGGCGTCGGCCGCTTCAGCACCGATGAGCTCCGTGTCGAGCTCAACATCGTCTGAGCGCCCGGGTCGGCCGAGCCGCGGGGCACCTCGGCGCCGGCCCGGCCCCACCGGCAGGGCACCTCGGCGCCGGTGATCCCGCACCCCGAACCGGCTCCCTGTGAGCCATGACACGATGACAGCAGACCGCTCCACGACCGTGAGCACACCGCTCCAGAGAGGACACACCATGACCGCTCCCGACTCCACGACGACCGCCCTCCCCACCGAGGACGCGATCATCGACCTCGCCCGCAGCGGCCTGTTCGCGTGCGGCGCCGACCTCGACGCGCTGCTCGCCGGCGGCGCCGAGGCGTCGTCCACGATCACGCTCCGCTCCCCGATCACCGGCCAGGTGCTCGGGCAGATGGCCGCGGACACCGCGGAGTCCGCGACAGACACGATCGGGAAGGCGCACGAGGCGTTCCTCGCCTGGCGCGACGTGCCCGCCCCGGTGCGCGGCATGGTCGTGCAGCGCTGGGGCCAGCTCCTCACCGAGCACAAGGAGGACCTCGCCAAGCTCGTCACCCTCGAGGCCGGGAAGACCCCCTCCGAGGCCGCGGGCGAGGTGCAGGAGATGATCGACATCTGCGAGCTCGCCATCGGCCAGTCCCGGCAGCTGTTCGGCAAGACCCTGCCGAGCGAGCGGCCCGGCCACCGGCTCATGGAGACCTGGCACCCGCTCGGCGTGGTCGGCATCATCTCCGCCTTCAACTTCCCCGTCGCCGTCTACTCGTGGAACACCGCGCTCGCCCTGATCTGCGGCGACTCCGTGGTGTGGAAGCCCTCGGAGGTGTCCACGCTGTCGGCGGTCGGGGCGAACGCGCTGCTGACCCGCGCGATCGAGGAGAAGGGCGGCCCGGCCGGCCTCAACGGGCTGCTCGTCGGCGAGCGCGCGATCGGCGAGGCGCTCGTCGATGACCCGCGCGTCGAGCTCCTGTCGGCGACCGGCTCGGTGCGGATGGGCCGCGAGGTCGGCCCGCGGGTGGCGCAGCGGTTCGGCCGCTCGCTGCTCGAGCTCGGCGGCAACAACGCCGCGATCGTCACCCCGAGCGCGGACATCGATCTGGCGCTGCGCGGCGTCGTGTTCGCCGCAGCCGGCACCGCCGGGCAGCGCTGCACGACGCTGCGCCGCCTCATCGTCCACTCCGACATCGCCGGCGAGCTCGTCGACAAGATCGTCGCCGCCTACGGCACGCTGAGCATCGGCTCCCCGACCGCCGAGGGCGTGCTCGTCGGACCGCTCGTCAACCAGGCGTCCTACGAGAAGATGCAGGCCTCGCTCGAAGCCGCACAGGCGCAGGGCGGCGAGGTGCTGTGCGGCGGCACCCGCGTGCTCGCCGATGCCGCGGCCGACGCCTACTACGTCGAGCCCGCCGTCGTGCGGATGCCGGGTCAGACGGAGATCGTCGAGGACGAGACCTTCGCGCCGATCCTCTACGTCATGGAGTACACCGACTTCGACGCCGCGATCGAACTCAACAACGCGGTGCCGCAGGGGCTGTCCTCGGCGGTGTTCACCTCCGACCTGTCCGAGGCGGAGCGGTTCATCGCCCGCTCGGACACGGGGATCGCGAACGTCAACATCGGCACCTCGGGTGCGGAGATCGGCGGGGCGTTCGGCGGCAACAAGGAGACCGGCGGCGGGCGCGAGTCCGGCACCGACTCCTGGCAGGCCTACATGCGCCAGGCGACGAACACCGTCAACTACTCCGGTGAGCTGCCGCTGGCCCAGGGCGTCGAGTTCCTCTGAGCCGGGGTTTCCGGGCAGGCGGGCGCGGTTGCCCCGTTCCCGGGCAGGCGGGCTCCCTGTTCCCGGGTAGGCGGGGCTTCCTGGGCACTCCAGTGCGGTTCCCCGGTTACCGGGTCATTCCAGTGCGGTTCCACGATTCCCGAGTCACACCAGTGCGGATACTCGCCGGTAAGCGCACTGAACCGACTCCGGAACACCTGACGCCGCTGCGTTCTGCGGCCCACCGATGCCGCCGCTCCGTCCGGGAGCGGCGGCATCGTCGTGTCCGGGTGCGCTGTCGAGTCCGAGGTGGACCACCGAGTTCGTTGGCCCCCGTCCCCGAGGCGGATCGCCGGGTCCGAGGTGGTCGCCTAGCCCGAGGCGGGTCGCTGCAAGGTGGTCGCCGGGCCCGAGCCGAAGTGCCGTGTCCGGGGTGCGTGCCAGACTGAGGGCCATGGCATACACCTGCACCGAATGCGGTCATTCGAACCCCAAGTGGCTCGGCCGCTGCCCCCAGTGCCAGGCCTGGGGCACCCTCGAGGAGACCGGCCCGGCCGCCACGTCCGTGCGCACGAAGGCGAAGGCCGCCCCGGCCGGCCGTCGCGCCGCCCCCATCACCGGGGTCGACGGCACCTTGGCCCGTGCCCGGCCCACCGGGGTCGGCGAGTTCGACCGGGTGCTCGGCGGCGGCCTCGTGCCCGGCGCGGTGATCCTGCTCGCCGGCGAGCCCGGGGTCGGCAAGTCGACCCTGCTGCTCGACGTGGCCGCCCGGGCGGCGCGCGCCTCGGCGCGGGCGCTCTACGTGTCCGGCGAGGAGTCCGCCGGGCAGGTGCGGCTGCGCGCGGAGCGGATCGGCGCACTCGAGGACTCGCTCCTCCTCGCCGCGGAGACCGACCTCGGCGTCGTGCTCGGGATGATCGATTCGGAGAAGCCCGACCTCCTCGTCATCGACTCGGTGCAGACTCTCGCCTCGAGCGATGTCGAGGGCGTGCCCGGCGGTGTCACCCAGGTGCGCGAGGTCGCCGCCGGGGTCATCCGCGCGGCCAAGGACCACGGCATCCCGACGATCCTCGTCGGCCACATCACCAAGGAGGGCACGGTCGCCGGGCCCCGCCTGCTCGAGCACCTCGTCGACGTCGTGTGCTCCTTCGAGGGCGACCGGCATTCGCGGCTGCGCCTGCTGCGGACCACGAAGAACCGGTTCGGCCCCGCGGACGAGGTCGGCTGCTTCGACATGACGGAGACCGGGATCGAGAGCCTCGCCGATCCCTCCGGGCTGTTCCTGTCGCGGTCGAACACGCGTGCGCCGGGCACGTGCCTGGCGGTGAGCCAGGAGGGCCGCCGGCCGATGGTCGTCGAGGTGCAGGCGCTCGTCGAGGAGTCCGCGGCGGGCAATCCGCGGCGCACCGTGAGCGGTGTCGACGGCAACCGGGTGGCGATGAACATCGCGGTGACCTCGAAGTACACCAAGCTCGGCAAGCACGACGTGTTCGTCGCGACCGTCGGAGGGGTGCGGGTGAGCGAACCGGCCGCGGACCTCGCGGTGTGCCTGGCGCTCGTATCCGCCGCCGTCGACCGCCCGCTGTACTCGCGACTCGTGGCGATCGGTGAGATCAGCCTGTCCGGGGAGATCCGCAACGTCCCGAACGTCGGACTCCGGCTGGCCGAGGCCGCCCGGCTCGGGGTGACGAACGCCGTCGTGGCGCGCGGGGCGCTGGAGAACGTCGCAGTCCCGGCGGGGATGCGGGTCAAGGAGTGTGAGACCGTCATCGATGCGATCGACGTCGTGCTCACCGGCGCCGAGGAGACCCGGCCGGTGTGGAAGGGCAGCCGCGCACCGGGACAGGAGGCACCGGTGTAGGTGGGCGCGGTGTAAGTGGGCGCAAGACGCAGGTGACGAGGCACAGGTGTAGTGGCACGCGCGGCGCAGGTCCTGGTGGCGCAGACGAAGATGGCGCGGGCAAGCGCACGAGTCCCAGCACCGGCATCAGCTCCAACGTCAGCACCGGAACCGACACCAGACCCGGCATCAGCGTCAACACCAGACCCGGCCTCGGCCTCTGTTTCGGCTTCGGCGGGGCGGTCGCTCGCGTGCAGCCGCAGACGTCGAGCTCGCCGCAAGCCGGGTTGTCGGTATCGATACAGTTCCGAACCCCATTCGTTACCTGCGACGCCGGCCGCTCAGCACCCTTCATCGATAGGCTTGTGGGGTCCTCCCCCTTGCTCCGAAAGGCCTTGCCGGTGCGCACCCATTCCAATCCGCACATCCTCGACCCCCAGTCGGAGGAGGACCGGGCGAGCGGCGATCTGCTCCTCTCCACCCTCGCCGCGGCCGCCCCCGGGACGGAGCTCCGCGACGGCCTCGAGCGGATCCTGCGCGGGCGCACCGGTGCGCTCATCGTGCTCGGCAGCTCGCGCACCGTGGAGTCGATCTCCACCGGCGGCTTCCCCATCGACATCGAGTTCTCCGCCACCCGGCTGCGCGAGCTCGCGAAGATGGACGGGGCGATCGTCCTCGACCGCGGCGCCTCGCGCATCCACTCCGCCGGCGTCCAGCTGCTCCCCGACCCGGCGATCGACACGACCGAGTCCGGGACCCGCCACCGCACCGCCGAGCGCGTGGCCAAGCAGACCGGGTTCCCGGTGATCTCGGTGAGCCAGTCGATGCAGATCGTGCAGATCTACGTCCACAACTCCCGGCACGTCCTCCAGGTGTCCGACCGGATCCTGTCCCACGCCAACCAGGCCCTCGACACGCTCGAGCGCTACAAGGCGCGGCTCGACGAGGTCACCGGCACGCTGACCTACCTCGAGGTCGTCGACCGCGCCACGCTCGCCGACGTCCTCGTCGTCCTCCAGCGCCAGGAGATGGTGCGCCGGATCTCCGCGGAGATCTCCACCTACATCCTCGAGCTCGGGCAGGACGGCCGACTCGTCACGCTCCAGCACGAGGAGCTCATGGGTTCGTTCGGCAACGTCCAGTTCAACCTGCTGCGCGACTACATCGATGCGATCCCCGAGCACGGGGAGATCGACGACGTCATGCGCAACCTCTCCCGCCTGTCCGGCAGCGAGCTCGTCGACATCGACGTCGTCGCCCGCTCGATCGGCTCCTCGGCGGCGAGCGAATCGCTCGACCGCCACGTCTACCCGCTCGGCTACCGGGTGCTGTCCTCGATGCGACGCGTCCCCTCGCTCGTCGTCGAGCGGCTGGCCGAGCACTTCGGTCGCTTCACCGAGCTCCTCGCCGCCGACGTCACCGAGCTCAAATCGGTCGAGGGCGTGGGCGAGCACCGGGCGCGGATCGTGCGCGAGGGCCTCAACCGGATCGTGGAAGAGGCGACCGAGAGCTGAGACCCGGCGCGGCTCCGGTCACTCGCCGGTGTCCTCCTCGGCGGGTTCCTCCTCGGCGGATTCCTCGGACGGCTCCTCGGTGGGCTCCGGGGCGGTGATCTCGAACTCGACGGGTTCGCTCTCCGTCTCCCCCAGCGAGGTCACGAGCTCGTACTTCCCGCCCTCGAAGCCCTCGGCCATGCGGTTGCAGTTCTTGTCCACGGGCTCCACGGTCCACTTGAGCGCCGCGCGCTTCTCCGCCCCGGCGGCGAACACGACCTCGGCCTCGGCGGCGTCGCCGTCGGCCTCGGGGTCCGCGCAATACTCCGAGCTCCACACCGTCTCCCCGTCCTTGCGGACGGTGAAGGTCTGCTCGCTCGTGCCGACCGCGATCCGGCAAGCGGCGTCGTGGGTGTTCGTGACGATGAGCTCGAGGGTGGCGCTCGCCCCGGGGTCGTAGGACTTCTCATTGGTCGCCGCCCCCACGGTCACCGCCTCCGTCGGGCAGGCTCCGCTCGCGTCGTCGCCGGTGGGCATGGGCGCGGTGGGCTCCGCGGTCTCCCTTGGCTCCGCGACGGGGGCGGGATCCTCGGACGGGGACCGCAGCGCCTGGACGATGACGATGGTCGCACCGACGATGACGGCGAGGATGATCAGACCGAGCACGGCCACGGTCATCCGGCGGCGACGGTACACGGCATCCATGCCCTGTCCACCGCCTCCGCGCCCGCTGCCCGAGCCGCCTCCGGTCGCCGAGGTGCGCGCACCTCGGGCCCGGTTCGCGGCCGGTCCGGCGCCGGACGAGCGGGGGCCGGTGGACGTGCGGCCACTAGACTGCGCTGAGGCGGAGCGCCCGCCTGCCGAGCCGCTGCTCCGGCCGGTGCCGCTCGCCTTCCCGGCGCCGCGGCGCGATCCGCCGGCAGCGGACTGACCCCCGCGGCGCCGGGCGCCGGAGGAGCCGGATGAGCGCGGGGGTTCGGAACCAGGACCACGGGTCGAAGGAGACATCATCTCGAGAGTAGAACGCCGGGCCGCGAACACCGCCCAGACACTCCGGATCCCGCACGAATCCCAGCTCGCACGGGTCCGGCGCACTGTCGTCGACTGGTTCGCCGCGCACGCCCGCGACCTGCCGTGGCGGGCGGAGGGCACCTCGGCATGGGGCATCCTCGTGAGCGAGGTGATGTCCCAGCAGACACCGATGGTCCGGGTCGCGCCGCGCTGGACGGAGTGGATGCGGCGCTGGCCCACCCCGGCGGACCTCGCGGACGCCTCCCCCGCCGAGGTGCTCCTCGCCTGGGACTCGCTCGGCTACCCGCGGCGCGCCCTGCGGCTGCGCGACACCGCGCGGGCGATCGCCGACGACCACGACAACGCGGTTCCGGTGGGTGAGGCGGCGCTGCGTGCACTGCCCGGGGTCGGCGACTACACCGCCGCGGCGGTCACCGCGTTCGCGCACCGACAGCCTGCAACCGTGCTCGACGTCAACATCCGGCGGGTGCTCGGCCGGGTGTTCGCCGGCCGCTCGCACCCGACTCCCGCACCCACCCGGGCCGAGCGCGACTGGGCCGCGGCCCTTGTGCCGACTGAGGAGCACGTCGAGTGGAACGCCGGGCTCATGGAGTTCGGGGCGCTCGTGTGCACCTCGCGGAACCCCGCGTGCGAAGAGTGCCCGTTGCAGGCCGAGTGCCGGTGGTTCGCCGCCGGGCGGCCGGCGGACGCCGGGCGGAAGCCCACGACCCAGGCCTGGCACGGCACGGACCGGCAGCTGCGCGGGGCGATCATGGCCGTGCTCCGCGCCGCCGGGCCGCCAGGCGCTTACGGTTCAGGCGCGCCGGCCGAGGCGGTCGCCGCAGCCGGCGCGAACGAGGCGGCGGGATCTGATGCAGCAGCCGCGAGTGAAACTGCACCGGCCGGGGCGGGCCAGGTGAGCGGCGTGGCGCGGGCGCTCCTCACCGCGGGCACTGCGGACCTCGACGCCGAGGCGCTCGCCGCGCTGCCCGACCGGGTCGAGGCGGCGGTGCTGCGCGTGCGGGAGCTCGGGGACTCCGAGCGGGTGGACCGGCTGGTGCGCGCGCTCGTCGCCGACGGGCTGGCCGCGGAGTCCGGCGGCGTCCTCCACCTCCCGCAGTAGCAGTGCGGGCAGGCGCGTGGGCAGGCGGGTGCGGGCAGGCGCGTACGGGTCAGAGGTGCTTGAGCATCCGTGAGTTGCCCAGGGTGTTCGGCTTGACGCGGGCGAGGTCGAGGAACTCGGCGGTGCCCTCGTCGTGGGAGTGGAGGAGCTCGACGTAGACCTCGGGCGACACGGGGGTGCCGGAGATCTCCTCGAAGCCGAGCGACTGGAAGAAGCGGGTCTCGAAGGTCAGGCAGAACACGCGGGAGACCCCGATGTCCCGGGCGTCGGCGAGGATCTGCTCCATGAGCGAGCGGCCGATGCCGCGCCCCCGGTAGTCGGGGTGGGTGGCGACGGTGCGCGCCTCGGCGAGGTCGTCCCACAGCACGTGGAGGGCCGCGCAGCCGACGACGACCTCGTGCGGCCCGGAGCGGTCGACGACGAGGCGGAACTCCTGGAGCGACTCGAAGTAGTTCACCGGGTCCTTCGCGACGAGGATCCGCGCCTCGGCGAGCGGCTCGACCAGCCCGCGGATCGCCTTGACGTCCGGGGTGCGCACGCGGCGGATGAACAGTCCGCTCGGCAGCTCCCGGGCCTCGGGCAGCTGCGGCGTCCCGGGGTCGGAACCGACGGTGGTCACCTGGGAGGCGGAGGCCCGCTCATGCGCGGTGGTCGCCTCGGTGGCGGTGGTCGCCTGGGGTGCCGTGGTCGCCTGGGG
This sequence comes from Brevibacterium sp. R8603A2, assembly GCF_023072605.1. Classification (NCBI taxonomy): domain Bacteria; kingdom Bacillati; phylum Actinomycetota; class Actinomycetes; order Micrococcales; family Brevibacteriaceae; genus Brevibacterium; species Brevibacterium sp. R8603A2. The sequence goes on along the minus strand of NZ_JALLGN010000007.1, from coordinate 42,099 downwards.
TGCCGTGGTCGCCTCGGACACGGTGGTCCGCTCGGGACCGGAGATCGGTGGCGTCGCGGGGTCGGCAGGCATTCCTCCATTCAACACCCGAGACTGCAATTTCCCAAGGTTCCTGAGAGCGGATCCGCCAAATAGCGCAAGGTCACGGGGCCTGACCCCGGGCCGGCGAGCAACGACGGCACGCCGACCCCGGGGCGTCGCTGCCGTGCCGGCACCGCCGACTGCGCGGTATCCGATGATCAACGCTCAATTGCGCGCTCCGTTCGGGATACTCCGCAGTTGGTCGGCGATGGATCGGCCGCACCCGCTGCCGTGCCCACCCGCGCGCACCAAACACAGCGCGGACGCACCACCCGTTGCAGCACCCACCGAATCGCCCTCGACACAGCACCGACGCCGTACCCGGCACTCAGTAGACCCACCCGATACGCAGCACCGACGCCCCAACGCCGTCCTGACACAGCAGAATCCTGCGGTTCCGTTCTCAGGAACCGCAGGATTCTGCTGTATGAACCGCGAGCCGACCGGACTCAGCGGGCCGAGCTCAGCGGGCCGAGCTCAACCGACCAGACTCAACCGACCAGACTCAATCGGCCGGACTCAGCCGACGGACCTCAGTGGGCCGGCTCAGAGGGTGCGCTCGGCGCCTCCGGCCGCGGCCCCTCCGGCGGGACCCTCGGAGGAGTCATCCGCATCCGGGTCCGCGTGCGAGGTGGCCGCCGCGTTCGCGACACCGGCCTCCGGGATGGCCCCGCTCGCGTCCTCGGACTCGTCCGCGCCCACGGTCACCGGCACCCGCTCGGTGTCGCGGCCGTCGAACGTGAACTTGGCGTCCGCGCCCTCGCCCTCGACATCGACGAACACCGTCTGGCCCGAGTGCAGCTCGTCGAACAGGATCCGCTCCGAGAGCTGGTCCTCGATCTCCGACTGGATGGTGCGGCGCAGCGGGCGCGCACCGAGCACCGGATCGTAGCCGCGTTCGGCCAGCAGGTTCTTGGCCTCCTGGGTGACCTCGACCTTCATGCCCTTGTCCGCCAGGCGCTCGTCCAGGCGGGCGAGGAACAGGTCGACGATCCGCACGATCTCCGGCTTGCTCAGCTGCGGGAACACGATGGTGTCGTCCACGCGGTTGAGGAACTCCGGCCGGAAGTGCTGCTTGAGCTCGTCGTTGACGCGCTGCTTCATCCGCTCGTACGAGGTGGAGGTGTCCCCCTCGATCTGGAAGCCCAGCTGCTGACCCTTGGCGATGTCGCGCGTGCCGAGGTTCGTGGTCATGATGATGATGGTGTTCTTGAAGTCCACCTCACGACCCTGCGAATCCGTCAGACGCCCGTCCTCGAGGATCTGGAGCAACGAGTTGAAGATGTCCGCGTGCGCCTTCTCGACCTCGTCGAACAGGACCACGGAGAACGGCTTGCGCCGCACCTTCTCGGTGAGCTGCCCGCCCTCCTCGTAGCCCACGTAGCCGGGAGGCGAGCCGAACAGCCGCGACACCGTGTGCTTCTCCGAGAACTCGCTCATGTCGAGCGAGATCAGCGAGGACTCGTCGCCGAACAGGAACTCCGCGAGCGCCTTGGCGAGCTCGGTCTTGCCGACGCCCGTGGGCCCGGCGAAGATGAACGAGCCCGAAGGCCGCTTGGGGTCCTTGAGGCCGGCGCGGGTACGGCGAATCGCCCGGGACACCGACTTGATGGCGTCCTGCTGGCCGATGATCCGCTTGTGCAGCTCGTCCTCCATGCGGAGCAGCCGCGCGGACTCCTCCTCGGTGAGCTTGAAGATCGGGATCCCGGTCGCCGAGGCGAGCACGTCGGCGATGAGCTCCTCGTCGACGATCGCGGAGCCGTTCTTGGCACCGGAGCGCCATTCCTTCTCCGCCTCGTCGTGCTTGGTCTGGAGCTTCATCTCCGCATCGCGCTCGTTGGCGGCGAGCTCGAAGTCCTGCGCGTCGATCGCCGCCTCCTTGCGGTGGCGGGCCTCGACGATCTGCTCCTCGAGCTCCTTGATCTCCGGCGGGGTCGACAGCCGCGAGATCCGCAGCTTCGCGCCGGCCTCGTCGATGAGATCGATCGCCTTGTCCGGCAGGAACCGGTCGTTGACGTAGCGGTCGGAGAGGTTGACGGCTGCGGCGAGCGCACCGTCGGTGATCGTCACCTTGTGGTGCGACTCGTAGCGGTCGCGCAGACCCTCGAGGATCTTGATCGCGTCCGACAGCGAGGGCTCCGGGACCTGGATCGGCTGGAACCGGCGCTCGAGCGCGGCGTCCTTCTCGATGTTCTTCCGGTACTCGTCGAGGGTGGTCGCACCGATCGTCTGGAGCTCACCGCGGGCGAGCATCGGCTTGAGGATCGAGGCGGCGTCGATCGCGCCCTCGGCCGCGCCGGCACCCACGAGGGTGTGGATCTCATCGATGAACAGGATGATGTCGCCGCGGGTGCGGATCTCCTTGAGGACCTTCTTCAGGCGCTCCTCGAAGTCACCGCGGTAGCGGGATCCGGCGACGAGCGAGCCCAGGTCGAGCGTGTAGAGCTGCTTGTCCTTGAGCGTCTCCGGCACCTCGTCGTTGACGATCGCGGCGGCGAGGCCTTCGACGACGGCGGTCTTGCCGACGCCGGGCTCGCCGATGAGCACCGGGTTGTTCTTGGTCCGGCGCGACAGCACCTGCATGACCCGCTGCATCTGCTCCTTGCGGCCGATGACCGGGTCGAGCTTGCCCTCGCGGGCGGCGGCGGTGAGGTTGCGACCGAACTGGTCGAGGACGAGCGAGCCCGAGGGCGTGCCCTCCTCGCGACCGCCGGCGGCCACGGGCTCCTTGCCCTGGTAGCCGGAGATCAGCTTGATGACCTCTTGGCGCACGCGCCCGAGGTCCGCGCCGAGCTTGACGAGCACCTGGGCGGCGACGCCCTCGCCCTCGCGGATGAGGCCGAGGAGGATGTGCTCGGTGCCGATGTAGGTGTGGCCGAGCTGGAGCGCCTCGCGGAGGCTGAGCTCGAGCACCTTCTTGGCACGCGGGGTGAACGGGATGTGGCCGCTCGGGGCCTGCTGTCCCTGGCCGATGATCTCGGTGACCTGTTCACGGACCTGGTCGAGCGAGATGCCCATGCCTTCGAGCGCCTTGGCGGCGACGCCCTCGCCCTCGTGGATGAGGCCGAGCAGGATGTGCTCGGTGCCGATGTAGTTGTGTTTGAGCAGCTTGGCCTCTTCCTGCGCCAAGACCACTACGCGACGGGCACGATCTGTGAACCGTTCGAACATTTGCCCCTCCTCGGTCTGTTGATTCCTTCGACTCTAACCACCGCTCGCGGCGATTTATTGCGGTTTCGCGGTCAGCCGAAAGGGATTCGGCTCACGGCGTAATCGCCGGGTGCGGCGGCGGGAATCCGCATGACCGCGCGGGGTGATCGCGGGATGAGCGCGGAGTGGGCGTGGGGGATCCGCCGTTCCCGAGGCGCGGGCCGGCTTGGGCACAGACCGCAACCCGCCGTACTGCGGGGTATCCGAGGATCGACGCGCAATTGCGCGCTCCGTTTCGGATACTCCGCAGTTCGACTAGGCACTGCGCAGGGAGGGGCGACGAACGGGCCGGCCCTCGCGAGGAGGACCGACCCGTTCGATGAACCGTCCGCGGTGGCGCTGCGGTTCAAGTACTGCGCGTAACTCAGTGCGCGGCGTCGTAGGCCTCGAACACCTCGGCCGGGATGCGGCCGCGGTCGGAGACGTCGTGGCCGTTGGCCTTGGCCCAGGCGCGCACCGTCGAGGTGTCCGCGCCGGTGCGCGAGGAGGCACCTGCACCGCCGCCGGTGCGGTGACGACCGGTGGAACGCTGGCGGGAGGCCACGCGGCGCGCCTTCTCGATGTACGGGGCGAGGGCCTCGCGCAGCTTGGCGGCGTTGGCGCTGGAGAGTTCGATCTCGTAGCTGTGCTGGTCGAGCGAGAAGCTCACGGTCTCCGCGGCCTCGCTGCCATCGATGTCGTCAGTCAGCATGAGTTTCATTTCACGAGCCATGTTCGGGGTCCTTTCGGGAGGTCGATTCGACCGGCACGGTGGAGTCGTGCGCAGGCGAATCGGATGCATTCAGTGCGTCGTGAGTCGGATCCGCTCCGGACGAACGGAGATCATTCAGATCACCCGTGGATTCCGGGGACTCACCCGCGGAATCTTCGTTCTCCGAATAGAAACGGTCCATCTCCCTCCGTTCGATGCTGTCGGCGCGGACCACGGAACGGATGACGTACCAGAAGAGCAGTCCGACACAGATCGAAGGAAGGAGGACTTTGACGTATTCCATAATGAATCCTAACCGACGAATACCGCCGCGGCGAATAGAGAGCTGAAATATGATCTGGACAACACGGTTATTCTCCCACCGCGTGATGAGCACTTCATGTGACCGCGCGCCGCATATGCTCGAATGTGCATATCATGGAACGCCGCATCCGGCCCGGATCGGGCCGATAAACCGCACCTGAGGCGAATGCACCGTGCGCGGGATATCGGCCGCTACCATCGATCACCGCGCAGTTGTGCGGGTCACCGCAGAATGCAGAACCGGATAACCGGAATTCGCAGTGTCGCTGACCACAGGGCGATCCATCTGACGATGAAGCGGAGTCCGCTCACTTCTCGAGCGGCTTGACGAGCGGGAAGAGCACCGTCTCCCGGATCCCCAGCCCGGTGAGCGCCATGAGCAGACGGTCGATCCCCATGCCCATGCCGCCGCTGGGCGGCATGCCGTACTCCATGGCCATGAGGAACTCCTCGTCCACCGCCATCGCCTCGTCGTCGCCGCGCGCGGCGTCGCGGGCCTGCGATTCGAAGCGCTCGCGCTGGATCACCGGGTCGATGAGCTCCGAATAGCCGGTGGCGAGCTCGAATCCGCGCACATAGAGATCCCATTTCTCCACCACGCCCGGCTTCGAGCGGTGCTCACGGGTGAGCGGCGAGGTATCGAGCGGGAAATCGACGACGAATGTCGGCGCCCACAGCCGGTCGGAATAGAAGTGCTCCCACATCTCCTCGACGTATTTGCCGTGGCTGCGGAACACTCCTTCGAGATCGATATCGTATTTCTGCGCAATCTCCGCGAGCCGCTCCACGCTGGTCTCCGCGGTGATCTTCTCACCGACCTCCTCGGACAGCGAATCATACATGCTCACGACGGCCCATTCGCCGCCGAAATCGTATTCCGTGCCATCGGACAGGGTGACCTGGAGCGAACCGGTGGCATCGCGGGCGGCATTCTGGATGAGCGTCTTGGTGAGATCCGCGATCGAATGATAATCGCCATATGCCTGATAGGCCTCGAGCATCGCGAATTCCGGGGAATGCGTGGAATCCGCGCCCTCATTGCGGAAATTGCGGTTGATCTCGAACACGTTGTCGAGGCCGCCGACCACCGCCCGCTTGAGGAACAGCTCCGGGGCGATCCGCAGGAACAGCTCCATGTCGTAGGCGTTCATGTGGGTGGAGAACGGCCGGGCGGCGGCGCCGCCGTGGAGGGTCTGGAGCATGGGCGTCTCGATCTCCATGAAGCCGGTCTCCGCGAAGGTGCGGCGCAGGGAGATCATGACGTCGGAGCGGAGCTTGACCGCCTGGCGCGCGGCGTCGCGGGTGATGAGGTCGATGTAGCGCTGGCGCACCCGGGTCTCGTCGGTGAGCTCGGTGTGGAGCGCGGGCAGCGGACGCAGGGCCTTGGCCGCGAGCTGCCATTCCGAAGCCATGACGGAGAGCTCGCCGCGCTTGGACTTGATGACCCGGCCGCGGAGGAACACGTGGTCGCCGAGGTCGACGTCGGACTTCCAGGCGTCGAGCCGCTCCTTGCCGACCTCCTTCTGCGACAGCATGCCTTGGAGGCGGGTGCCGTCCCCGGCCTGCAGGGTGACGAAGCAGAGCTTGCCGGTGTTGCGGAAGAACACGACGCGGCCGGCGACGGCGACGACGTCCTCGGTCTCCTCCCCGTCCTCGAGCGCGGGGTAGGCCTCGCGCACCTCGGCCAGGGTGTGGGTGCGGGGCACGTGGACCGGGTAGGGCTCCTGCCCCTCCTCGAGCAGCCGGACGCGCTTGTCCTTGCGGATCCGCAGCTGTTCGGGGTCGAGGTGGTCCGGGGCGTCGGCCGGGGCAGCACCGGCCTGGGCGGGATCGAGTTCTGGCATGGCTCCAAGGCTACCGCGTGCGGTGCGCCCGGCAGGAATCCGCGGTTCCCGAGGCGCCCGCCGGCCTGGCAGGAATCCGCGGGTCCCGAGGCGCCCGCCGGCCCGGCAGACCACGCGCAGTCCCGGCCGCCCGGCCGGAATCAGAGCTTCTCAGCTCTCGAGGAGCTCGATGATCTGCAGGGCCTTGGCGTCGTCGATCGTGCCATTGCGCAGGGCACGGGCCACGGTCGCCCGGGCGAGCGCCCGGTACGTGTCCCCCACCTCGGTGGAGCCGGCCTCGACGGCCTGCTCGGAGAGCGCCTCGAGGTGAGCGCGCACGGTGTCGACGTCGCCGCGGCTCACGGGCCCGGTGAGCGCACCCGGCCCGGACTGCAGCGTGTTGTCGACGCTCGCGCGGAGCAGCGATGCGAGCACCCGCGGGGCGTCGTCGATGCCGAGCCCGGCGAGCACCTCGAGCGCCTGGCCGACGATCGCGACGGTGTGGTTCGAGGCGTGGGCGATCGCGGCGTGGTAGAGCGGGCGGTCGGCCTCGGCGACGACGATCGGCTCCGCGCCCATCTCGACGACGAGCGCCTGCCCGATCGGCAGCACGGTGCGGGCGGCGGTGACGGCGATCGTCGCCTCCTGCAGCCGCGGCAGGTCCATGCTCGTACCGGTGAATGACAGCGAGGGATGCAGGGCGATGGTGATGGCACCGGCACGGGCGGCGGGCCCGAGCACCTCGGTGCCGAACCGGCCGGCGCAGTGCATGATGATCTGCCCGGGCTTGAAGCGGCCGAGCGCGGCGAGCCCGGACACGAGCTCGCCGAGCACGTCGTCGGAGACGGTGAAGAGGACGAGCTCGGCGCGCTCGACGACGGTCTCGATGTCGAGGACGGGCACACCTGGGAGCATCGCCTCGGCGCGGTCGCGGCTCGCCTCGGAGGTGGCGGTGACGCCGACGACGGCGTGACCGGCGGCCCGCAGCGCCCGGCCGATGACCGCACCGACCTTCCCGCAGCCGACGATGCCGACCCCGAGCCGGGTCTGATCCTCGAGATTCATCGCACTCCCTCCCCTGCCCGGAGCGTCCGCCGGGCCCAGTCCACACAGGCTACCGGGCGCCGACGGACGCAGTCGCCGTGGTGCGACTCAGGCGTCGAGCAGCCAGTCGTTCGGGGCGAACAGCTCGTAGTGGACGTCGGCGGCGGCGACGCCGCGCTCGTCCAGCTGCGTCCTGATGAACTGGAGGAACCCGTTGGAGCCGCAGATGTAGACGCTCGCGCCCTCCGGCAGCTCGACCGCACTGAGGTCCATGAGGCCTTCGCGGACCTCGCCCTGGAGCTCGGCGTCGGGGGTCCCGGTGCCGTACCAGGTGATCGCGGAGCCCTCGGCCAGACCGGCGGCGTACCCGGTGCGGGCGGCACCGAACGCGTCGACCTCGGCGGAGTCGTCGGCGTGGAGCGCGACCACGGTGCGGGCGGAACCGCTCGCGGCCAGGCTGTCGAGCATCCCGAGCATCGGGGTCACGCCGATCCCGGCGGAGATCAGCACGACCGGGTTCGTCGCCTGCGTGTCGAGCACGAGGTCGCCGGAGGGCAGGGTGACCTCGAGGGAGTCGCCCACCTGGACGTTCTCGCCGAGCCAGTTGGACACCTCGCCCTCGGGGGCGCTCTCCGTGGCACGGATCCGCTTGACGGCGAAGGACAGCTCGCCGGCCGCGCTGCCGCCGCGCACCAGGGAGTACTGGCGCAGCTGGCGGGCACCGTCGGGCAGGCGTGCGCCGACGGACACGTACTGGCCCGGGAGGTGGCCGGGCAGGTCCGCCGAGCCCTCGGCGGCGCGCACGGTGAAGTGGGCGATGTCGCCGGGCAGGTCCCGGCGATCGACCACAGTGGTCGCACGGAACACGTCGCCGGGCTCCACCCGGGCCGAGCGGTAGAGGTCGTACTCGAAGTCGGTGAGGACGTCGGCCATGAGCCAGTACACGGAGTCCCAGGCCGCGGCGACGTCCGGGGTGACGACGTCCTCGCCGAGCACCTCGACGATCGCGGCGAAGAGGTTGTCGTGGACGATCTGGTACTGGTCCTTGGTGATGCCCAGGGACACGTGCTTGTGCCCGATCCGCGAGAGCAGGTTGACCGGGGCCGGGGCCTCGGGGTCGACGAGCATGGTGGCGAAGGTCGCCACGGAGGCGGCGAGCGCACGCTGCTGGGCGCCCTGCTTCTGGTTGCCGCGGTTGAAGGTGTCGGCGATGAGCTCGGGGTGGGCCTCGAACATGCGGGAGTAGAAGATCGGGGTGATCTCGTTGATCTTCGACCCGACGAGCGGCAGGGTCGCCTTGATGATCTCCTCGTGCTCCGGGGTGAGGCCGATGGAGTCGAGTTCCTTCTCGTCGAGGTAGAGGTCGGACGTGCTCATGGATTCTCCTGAACTGTTGCGGATTCACACACCGCCGCCGGCGGCATGCCTGAGCTGGTGGAACATCTGTGGGGAGCGCGCGGGCACCGGGCCCGAGGCGGTCAGTGCCCGGGCATCGGACCGGGCCGGGCCCGAGGCGGTCGGTGCGCGGGCATCGGGTCGGGCAAGGCAGGGCAGGGCCGGGATCACGACACCGCTGCCGGTCTTCCGCAGTCCGGGCCGGCACGCTCGGAGGGAGGCACCGCAGGCCCGGGGTCGCCCGGCGAGCCGGTGAGCAGGGTCAGCAGCACGGGTCCGGTCGGGGAGTCGACGAGATCGCTGAGGCAGACCTCGTCGAGGACGGCGAGGAACGCCTGCTCCGCGCGGTCGAGAACGCTCTTGAGCCGGCAGTTCCCCCGCAGCGGGCAGGTCGAGCAGTCGACGACGGCGCCGACCCCTTCGAGCTCGCGGACGATCGAGCCGATCGGGCGGGTGCGGCCCTCCTCGGTGAGTGTGAGCCCTCCGGTGCGCCCGCGCCGTGAGGCGATGACGCCGGTCCCGGACAGTCGGGAGATCGCCTTCGCCAGGTGCGTCTCCGAGGCCTCGAGGCGCAGGGCGAGCTCGGCGGTGGTCATGCGCGTCCCGGCCTCGGCCGTGGCGAGCATCATGAGTGCGCGGAGGCCGAGGTCGGTGAACCGGGATACCTGCATGGCTCCACCGTACCTAATTCGGAGTCTGTAACTCCAATTAACGGAGCGGGCCGTGCTCCACAGCATTCGGCCCTCCGCTATGCGGCTCCATGACATCCGGCCCGCCCGTGTGCGCGTCGAGCGCGGCGCGGGCCTGCCGGGTGATCTCCGCGTGCTCGAAGAAGAACTCCTCCGCCGTCGCCGCCGTCTGGTGGCTCACCTGCGGCTTGACCGGGCCGGCGGTGGAGTGGAGATCGACGCTCGCGAGTCCGAGCGCTCGCTGGATGGGCCCGGCGAACATCCGCATCGACTGCACGCGGGCATGCGGCACGCAGTCGACGCGCCGGTCGAAGCGGCCGGAGCGGATGACGAGCATGCTGCCGGTGCGGACCCAGCCGTTGCGCCGGAAGGTCAGCGGGTCGAGCCAGCGCGAGGCCCGGTCCTGGTGGTGGAACAGCGCGGCGGCGGCGCGCGCCCCGGCATTCCCCTGCTCGGCATGCGGCCCCTCGACGTCCGGCTTCTCGGCACCCGGACCGTCGGCATCCGACGGTTCGGCATCCGCGCCCGGCGCGGGGCCGGCGTACATCGCCTCGACCATGAGCTCGCGGCCGCTCACGCCGTCGGGCACGTCCGGGTGCGGGAGGACGAGCCCGAGCATCATGAGGCTCTGGTCGAGCGAGCCGACGGGCAGCAGGGTCGTCGAGTTCTTCTCCCCCTCCTGCCCGGCGATCGTGTACTCGGCGCGCCACCAGCCGGGGCCGCGCCACAGCAGCGGCTGCGAGAGCCGCACCGCCTGGATCCGGTCGAGCGGGATGATGCGGCGCGTGGTCGTGGTGAGCCCGTGCGTCACGGCGAGCCCGTCGCGGGTGACGGCGACGGAGAAGTTCGATTCGTCGAAGGACTTCTTCACGATGCCGTAGGCGGCCGCGAAGAGCGGGATGATCGCGACCACGCTTCCGGTGATCGCCTCCCAGCGGCCGAGCACGGCGAGGACGACGAACCCGGCGAGCACCGCGAGGACGAACAGGAGCGTCACGAGGGTGCCGGTCGACAGCAGCCCGGAGAGCAGCACGGTGTGGGCGGGGATGCGGAGGATCCGGCCGTCGTCGTCGGCGCCCGCCCGCACCCGGTACGGGCTGAGCACGTCGGTGAGGGTGCCGCCGATGTCGCCGATCACTCCGGCCGCGGTCGGTTCGATCCGCGCCATGAGCCGGCTGCCGAGGTTCGCCCCCGGCGCCGAGGCGGCACTCGCCCGGCCGTGTCCGGCACCCGGCGCATGCGCGCTGCCCGTAGCACCCGCCGCGTGGCCTCCCGGATGGGCTCCGGGACCGCCACCGGGGCCGCCACCGGGGCCGAGGTGCGGGTCGGTCGGTGCCCCGGCGGCCGGTGGGCCGGCTCCCGGGCCGCCGGGGACCCCGCCCCCGGCACTCACGGCGCCGGGATGGTCGGCACCGCCGGGATACGTTCCTCCGGGGCCGGCGCCGGAGGCGGTGCCGGGGGCGATGCCATGTCCAGCACCAGGACCGGCACCGGCCGGGCCGCCGGCGAGGCGGCTGTCCTCGGCCGCGCGGAGCGCCCGCACACGTTCGAGGAGCGCGTCCCGGAGCGCCTCGGCACGGTCGCGGCCGAGGAATTCGAGGTCGACGGAGGAGTCCTTGCCGCCGGCGACGTCGAAGCGCAGCTTCGCGAGCCCGAACAGGCGCGGCACGAGGGGCTGGTTGATGTCGATCGACTGCACCCGGTCGAGCCGGGCGGTGCGCAGCTGCCGGTTGAGCAGGCCCTTGCGCAGGTAGATCGCCTCGTCGTCGATGTGGTAGCCGGTGCGCCGCCACACGAGCCAGTTGAGGAACCCGATGAGTGCGAGGAGCAGGATGAGGCCGCCGAGGATGCCGAGCACCGCGAGCGGGTGGGCGAACAGCCACTCGAGGAGCCCGCTGGTCCCGGTGAACCGGCCGGTGACGAGCTCCTGGAGGAACTGCTGGCTCTGCGCCAGGAGCACGCCGATCGCGGCGAGGATGAACAGCCAGCTCTTGAGTGCCGGGGTCAGGGGATGGACGCGCCGCCACTCGGTGAAGTCGGGGGCCGAGGACCCCGGTTCAGGCGTTCCGGAGGCGGGCACCTCGCGGGCGGGCGCTCCGGGCTCGGGCACACGCGGTTCGGGCAGTCCGGGTTCAGGCGTTCCGGTCATCGGCGATCACAGCCCTGCGAGCCGGGCCTCGCCGCGGGCGGCGAGCGCATCGCGGAGGCGCTCGGCCTCCGCCGCGGGCAGTCCGGGGATCGAGGCGTCGGTGGCGGCGGAGGCGGTGTGGAGCTCGACGGTGGCGAGCCCGAACAGCCGCTCGATCGGCCCGGACTTGACGTCGACGAACTGCATCCGCCCGAACGGCACCACGGTGGTCGAGCGGAAGAGGATGCCGCGGCGGATGAGCAGGTCGTCGGGGCGCTCGGCGTACCCGAGCCGCCCGACCTGGCGGATGAGGACGATCGCACTCCACACGACGACGACGAGCCACAGCGCGGCGGCGGCCCACATCCAGGGACGCACGGCTTCGAAGATCACGCCGAGCACGATCATCGGGATGAGAAGCGGGACCATCCAGATGAGCAGTCCCAGGAGGTGGACTTGGATGAGCTTGCGGCTGACGGGGACGAACTCGATGTCGGTCATGCGGGATCGGCTCCTGCGGTGTCGTCGGGTGGCAGGGTGCAGTAGGACTCGACGATGAGCCCTACGATCATGAGGATCGCCGAGGCGGCGACGGCGAGCAGCATGCCGAGTGCGGCGCTCGCCCGCACCCCGGCGGCGCTGATGAACAGGTAGGCGGCGGCGCCGAGGTACCAGCCGGTGAGCAGGCTCCCGGTGAGCGAGGCGGCCTTGGCGAGCATCGCCGTGCGAGCGGCGGCGACGTGGTCGATGTCGCGGCTGCGGTCGCCGTCGTTCCACTTCTTGATCGGCCAGCCGAGGACGAGGAGGACGAGGGAGAGCACGATCATCCCGAGGATCGCCGGCCACGGCAGGCCGGGCAGCGCCTGGCCGAGCGACTCCCACACGTAGTGGAACGCGAGCGAGGCGAGGAGTCCGACGAACCCCCAGCTGAAGAGCTGCGTGGAGGTGGTCTGCTTCATCGCGCCTCCTCACTCCCGGGAGCCGGCTGCGGTGCCGGGGAGGTGGGCGGTTCCGGAACCGCAGGCCCCAGGGTGTCCGCGGTGCGCTCGATCCCGCCGGCGTCGGCGGCACGGGCGATCGCCTCGGCGAGGCCGACGGCCGCACCGGCGACCTCCACCCGAGCGCCGGGGGCGATCTCCTCCCAGGGGGCGAGGACGAAGGTGCGCTCGGCGGCCCGCGGGTGGGGCAGGTCGAGGCGGGGCAGCGCGAGGCGCATCTGCTGCGCCGGGTCGTCGAGCTCGGCACCCGGTGCGGCATACCGGATGAGGTCGATGTCGAGGGTGCGCGGGCCCCAGCGGACGTCGCGGGTGCGGTGGGCGGCGACCTCGATCCCCTGGGCGACGCCGAGGAGTTCGAGCGGGGTGAGTGCGGTGTCGACGAGGACGGCGGCATTGAGGAAGTCGGGCTGCTCGACCCCGCCGACGGGTGCGGTGCGGTACACGTGGGAGGCCGCGGTGACGGTGATGTGCGGGTGTCTTTCGAGCGCAGCGACCGCGGTGCGGAGCGCGGTGAGCGGCTCGCCGAGGTTCGCGCCGAGCGAGAGGACCGCGCGGGCCGGGCGCTGCCGCGCCGCGTCGCCACCGCTCTCGGTCCCGGCCTGCGCCTCACCGGTCCCGGCGGGCCGGCTGCCCGCGCTGCTCGCGCCTCGGGAGCGGGTGACGGTGACGGACACGTCGGCGAAGGCGTGCGGGATCGGGGCCTGCGGCTTGTGGACGGTGACGGTGATCTGCGCGCAGTGGGCCAGGCAGCGGCGGGCGATCCCCTCCGCCACGCTCTCGATGAGGTCGAAGGGCTCCCCGGTGATCACCGCGACGGCCTCCTCGGCGAGCACCCCGTAGTCGACGGTGTCGGCGAGCGCGTCGCCGCGCCCGGCCGTGGAGAGGTCTCCGGGCACCTCGAGGTCGACGAGGAACTCCTGCCCGTCCGTGCGCTCATGGTCGAACACCCCGTGGTGTCCGAACGCGCGCAGCCCGGTGAGCCGGATCCGGTCCATCAGGGGACCTCGGAGTCCGGTCGGGTGCCGGGGGCCGGGCGGGAGGTCCCCGGCCCGACTGCCGCCTCCGGGCTCGGGGAGTCCTCCGCCCCGGCCGGGTCGAGCGGCAGCTCGGGTGCGCGGGCGGCGTGCTCGGCGAGCGCCTCGGCGACCTGCACGGCGATGAGGGAGCTGCGCGGTTCGTGGACGCGCACCGCCCAGGCCCCGGCGCGGGCGCAGTAGGCGCTGATCGCGGCGGTCGCTGAGTCCCGGTCGGTGTTCGTCACGCCGGCCGGGTCCTGCGGGTCGAGCAGGGAGGCGAGGAAGCGCTTGCGGGAGCCGGCGACGAGCAGCCGGAAGCCCATCCGGGTGAAGGCGTCGAGGCCGGCGAGGAGCTGCCAGTTGTGCTCGGCGTTCTTCGAGAACCCCAGGCCGGGGTCGAGGATGATGTCGGATTCGGCGATCCCGGCGGCGAGCGCGGCGTCGATCCGCTCGCTGAGCTCGGTGCGCACCTCGGCGACGACGTCGTCGTAGGTGTACTCCGCGTGGGCGTCGGTGAGGAGGCCGCGCCAGTGCATGAGGACGATGGGGGCACCGGATTCGGCGGCCACGCCGAGCATCGCGGGGTCGGCGAGCCCGGCGGAGACGTCGTTGATGATGCGGGCGCCGGCGTCGAGTGCGGCCCGGGCGACGGCGGCGCGCATGGTGTCGACGCTGATCACCGCGCCCTGCCGGGCGAGCTCGCGGGTGACGGGGACGACGCGGGCGAGCTCCTCGTCCTCGGGCACGCGGACGGAGCCGGGGCGGGTGGACTCCCCGCCGATGTCGATGATGTCCGCGCCGGCCTCGAGCAGCGCGATGCCGTGGCCGACCGCCTGGTCGAAGTCGAGCCAGCGGCCGCCGTCGGAGAACGAGTCCGCGGTGACGTTGAGCACGCCCATGATCTGCGTCCGCATCGGCTCACTTCCCCAGGATCAGGCTCATGGCCTCGGCGCGGGAGGCCCCGTCGCGCAGCTGGCCGCGCACCGCGGAGGTGATCGTCGAGGCGCCGGGGCGCTGCACGCCGCGCATCGACATGCACAGGTGCTCGGCCTCGACGACGACGATGACGCCGGCGGGGTTGAGGTGGGTGACCATCGCGTCGGCGATCTGCGCGGTGAGCCGCTCCTGCACCTGCGGGCGGCGGGCGTAGATGTCGACGAGCCGGGCGAGCTTGGACAGCCCGGTGACGTACCCGTCGGTGCCCGGGATGTAGCCGATGTGGGCCACACCGTGGAAGGGCACGAGGTGGTGCTCGCAGGTGGAGTACATCTCGATGTTGCGGACGAGCACCATCTCGTCGTAGCCGACGTCGAAGTGCACGCCGAGCACCTCGGCGGCGTCGCGGCCGAGGCCGGAGAAGATCTCCTCGTAGGCGCGGGCGACGCGGGCCGGGGTGCCCTTGAGGCCGTCGCGGTCGGGATTCTCGCCGATCGCGGCGAGGATCTCCCGCACGGCGGCCTCGATGCGCGGCTGGTCGACCATGTCAGTGCACCGGGCCCTGGGGTCCGCTCTCCGGGGGCTGGGTCGGGCCCTGCGGGGGCACGCCGCCGTGGCCCTCGTGCGGGGGCTGCGGGCCGGCGTCCGGCGGGGTCGGGCCCGGCTGCACCGGCGGCTGCCCGCCGGCACCGGGGGCGCCCGGCCCCTCGGGACCGGAACCGGGCGCGTGCGAGCCGCCGGCACCCGGTCCGCCTTGGGCACCCGGCGCGTGCGAGCCGCCGGCCATGAACTCGGGCTCGAAGGGGTTGAGGCGGCGCTCCGGGATCGGGATGGGGCCGCGCTCGGACACCGGGCGGTCGTCGTTGGCGAGCCACACCTCGCGCACGGGGCGCTTGGTGACGGGGGCGAAGATCGCGGCGAGCTCGTGCTGGTCGAGCGTCTCCTTCTCGAGCAGCTCGTGGGCGAGCGCGTCGAGGACGTCGCGGTTGGTCGTCAGCGCCCAGTAGGCGTCGGCGTGGGCTTCGTCGATGAGGCTGCGGACCTCGGAGTCGATGACCCTGATGGTGTCCTCGGAGTAGTCGACGCCGTGGCCGTAGCCCTTGCCGGCGAACGGCTCGGAGTTGTCCTCGCCGACCTTGACCATGCCGACCTTCTCGCTCATGCCGTACTGCGTGACCATCTTCCGCGCGATCCCGGTCGCCTTCTCGATGTCGTTGCTCGCCCCGGTGGTGGGGTCGTGGAAGACGATCTCCTCCGCCACCCGGCCGCCCATCGCGTAGGCGAGCTGGTCGAGCAGCTCGTTGCGGGTGGTCGAGTACTTGTCCTCCGTCGGCATGACCATGGTGTAGCCCAGGGCCCGGCCGCGCGGCAGGATCGTGACCTTGGTGACGGGGTCGGTCTGGTTCATCGCCGCGGCGACGAGCGCGTGCCCGCCCTCGTGGTAGGCGGTGACGAGCCGCTCCTTGTCGTTCATCAGCCGGGTGCGCTTCTGCGGGCCGGCGATGACGCGGTCGATCGCCTCGTCCACGGCGTACTTGTCGATGACGGTCCTGTTCATCCGCGCGGTGAGCAGCGCGGCCTCGTTGAGGACGTTGGCCAGGTCCGCGCCGGAGAACCCGGGCGTGCGCTTGGCGACCATCGCGAGGTCGACGTCGGGGGCCAGCGGCTTGCCGCGGGAGTGGACCTCGAGGATGTGCTGGCGGCCCTTCATGTCCGGGGCCTCGACGGAGATCTGGCGGTCGAAGCGGCCCGGGCGCAGCAGCGCGGGGTCGAGGACGTCGGGGCGGTTGGTCGCGGCGATGAGGATGACGTTGCTCGTCGCGTCGAAGCCGTCCATCTCGACGAGGAGCTGGTTGAGGGTCTGCTCGCGCTCGTCGTGCCCGCCGCCCATGCCGGCGCCGCGCTGGCGGCCGACGGCGTCGATCTCGTCGATGAAGATGATGCACGGCGAGTTGTTCTTCGCCTGCTCGAACAGGTCGCGCACGCGGGAGGCGCCGACGCCGACGTACATCTCGACGAAGTCGGAGCCGGAGATCGAGTAGAACGGGACCCCGGCCTCGCCGGCGACGGCGCGCGCGAGCAGGGTCTTGCCGGTGCCCGGGGAGCCGTAGAGGAGGACGCCCTTGGGGATCTTCGCCCCGACGTCCTGGAACTTCTTCGGCTCGGCGAGGAACTCCTTGATCTCCTCGAGCTCCTCGAGGGCCTCGTCGACGCCGGCGACGTCGGCGAAGGTGACGTCCGGGTTCTCCTTGTTGACGAGCTTGGCGCGGGACTTCCCGAAGCTCATGATCTTGCCGCCGCCGCCCATCTGGGACAGGAGGAACCAGAAGATCGCGATGATGATGATGAAGGGGACGATGTTGAGCAGCAGGGTGGTGAGCCACGACTGGCGGGGCACCTCGTCGGTGTAGCCCTGCTCCGGGGCGGCCTGCTCCACGGCTTCGACGACGGCCTCGCCGCGGGGTTCGACGTAGTAGAACTGCACCTGCGTGCCATACTCGCGGTCGTCGACGGTGAAGTCCTCGGTGAGAACGAGGTCGACGCGCTGGTCGTTGTCGACGATCTTCGCCTGCTCGACCTTGCCGTCGGAGAGCAGCTTGAGCCCCTGATCGGTGTCGATCCGCTGGAACCCGCCACCGGACAGCAGCATGGTGCCGAAGGACACGATGATGATGGCCAGGATGATCCATATCAGCGGCCCGCGCGCCAGCTTCTTGACGTCGGTGCCGCTCTTCTTGGTCTCGGCCATGGGTCCTCTCAGGCAGACGGATCGGTTCGGAGCACGGTCAGCCTACCCGAGTGGGTTGGGAATCCCTGTGACGGAGCGGAAGGGCTGGAGCCGCCAGGTGGCGGCGGACCGCAGCGCCGGTGGGCCACCGGTGCCGAGGCGCCCGCGCCTCGGCACCGTGCCTCGGCCTCGCGCCTCGGCCTCGTGCCGCGGCTCGCGGCCGCGGCGGGTCACTGGTAGACGTGCGGGGCGAGCGTCGCGACGAAGGGGACGTTGCGGTAGCGCTCGGCGTAGTCGAGGCCGTAGCCGATGACGAACTCGTTGGGCACGTCGAAGCCCACGTAGCGCACGTCGAGCTCGACCTTGACGGCCTCCGGCTTGCGCAGCAGCGTGCAGATCTCCACCGAGGCCGCGCCGCGGGAGCGGAGGTTGGACAGCAGCCACGACAGGGTGAGGCCGGAGTCGATGATGTCCTCGACGATGAGCACGTGCTGGTCTTTGAGGTCGGTGTCGAGGTCCTTGAGGATCCGCACGACGCCGGAGGACTTGGTGCCCGAGCCGTAGGAGGACACCGCCATCCAGTCCATCCGGACCGGGGAGTGGAGTGCGCGGGCGAGGTCGGCCATGACCATGACGGCACCCTTGAGCACGCCGACGAGGAGCACGTCCCTGCCCTGGTAGTCGCGGTCGATGTCGGAGGCCATCTCGGTGAGGCGGTGCGCGATCTGCGCTTCGGTCACCAGCACCTTCTCGATGTCGGTGCCCAGGTCGTTCTGATCCACTGTGTCAGCTCCTCGGTGCTGTGCGCGATGCTCGGGGTCCGGTCTCAGCGTATCCCAGAACCGGTGGGGGCCGGCAGGCCGAGCAGGGTGAAGATCAGCCCTCCGCCGGCGGTCCGCCGCACCTCCGCGGCGCCGGGCACCGAGACCGCGCCGCGGCGCCGCCCGGTGAGCAGATCGTCGACCGCCTCGACGTGGTGGGCGCCGACCTCCTGCGCGGTGCCGGCGTGCTCGCGCAGCCAGTCGCGCAGCACCCGGGTGCGCACCGCCTGCGGGAGTCCGGCAGCGCTCGCGTGCACCTCCGGGCCCGAGGTATGGGCCGGGCGGGCGGCCGCCGCCTGCGCCTCGAGGGCGTCGGAGTCGGCGGCGAGGAGGGCGGCGGTGCGGGCGAGCGCGCGGGCGGCGCCGGGGCCGAGTTCGGCCTCGAGCACGGGCAGGACGCGGGTGCGGGCGCGGACCCGCGCGAACCGGGGGTCGGCGTTCATCGGGTCCTCCCATACGGGGATGCCGGAGGCGGCGCAGGAGGCCCGTGTCTGTGCGCGGGTGACGTCGAGGAGCGGCCGCCACAGGTACCCGGAGCGGGACCGCATGCCGGCCAGGGACCGGGCACCGGAGCCGCGCAGCAGCCCGAGGAGCACGGTCTCGGCCTGGTCGTCGCGGGTGTGCCCGGTGAGGATCGCCGCTGCTCCCCGGGTGGCGCGGATGCGTTCGAGGGCGGTGTAGCGGGCGGTGCGGGCGGCGGCCTCGATGCCGCAGTGAGCGGGGTCGACGGCGACGCGCACGGACTCCGCGGACAGGCCGAGGCCGGTGAGGCGCTCGACGACTGCGGCGGCGGTCGCGGCGGAGCCGTCCTGGAGGCCGTGGTCGACGACGACGGCGTGGAAGCGGGGAGCGGGTGCTGCTGGTGCGGAGTTCTGTGCCAGGTCCGGGCGGGTGCCGACAGCGGTGCCAGCTCCTGAGCGGAGGCTCGGTCCCGGATCCGGGCGGGTGCCGAGGTGGGCGCAGGCGGCGGCGAGCGCCATCGAGTCCGCTCCCCCGGACACCGCGAGGACGAACTCCGGCGCGGGCCGCGGCGCGGGCTCTTGCCCGTGCTGCGGGGCCGGGGCCGCGACGGCGGGGTGGTCCGGTGGGCAGGCGGGCGCCTCGGCGAGCAGGGCGCGCACCGCGTTGCGGATCTCCGCGGTCGCCCGGTCCAGGCGCGGCAGTCGACTCCCCGCCGACCCGGTCATCCTGCCGGTCCCGTCATCGCCGCCGCCTCGGCCGTGGTCCTGCCATCGGAGCAGCCTCAGGCGTCGCCGGGGCGGGGCACGCGGGCGAGCCAGAGTGCGGGCTCGGCGATCTCCGCCGCGCTCGGCAGGAGCTCGGGGGCCTCCCACACGGCGGCGAGCCCGTCGTGGCCGCGATCGCGGACGACGGCGCGGACGAACGCGGCACCGCGGGCGTACTGGGCGATCTTCTCGTCGATGCCGAGCAGCGTGGAGACGATCGCGCGGATCCCGGTGGCCGAACGCCTCCGCGCGTCGAAGGCCCGGCGGATCCGGCCCACGCGCGGGATGACCTTCCGGCCGACGGTGTCCATGAGGACGTCGGCGTGGCCTTCGAGGAGGCTCATGAGGGCGCCGATCTCCTCGACCGCGGCGGCCTGCTCCGGTCCGACGACCGCATCGAGGAGGCTCTCGCCCTCGCGCAGCGCATCGGGCAGGGCGCGCAGGCTGTCGAGGAACCCGTCGCCGGCCTCGGCGCCGAGCAGCGGGTTCAGCAGTCCGTCGATCCGGGAGCGCAGGTGGTCGGCGAGCCAGGGCGCGGCGGCGAACTGGACGTGGTGGGTGCGCTCGTGGAGGGCGACCCAGAGCCGGAAGTCGCGCGGCGGGACGTCGAGGGCGTGCTCGACTTCCCACACGCTCGGGGCGACGAGGTAGAGCACCCCGGCTTCCCCGGCGAAGGGGTCGAACTGGCCGAGCACCCGGGAGCCGACGAGCGCGAGCGCCCCGCCGAGCTCCACCGAGGCCGTGGTCCGCGCCGAACGATCGCGCAGCCGCCGGAGCATGCCGGGGCTGCGCGAACCCTGGGGCACGGTCCCGCGCGAACCCTCGGGCCCGGTTCCACGCGAGCCGCTGGGTCCGGTCCCGGCGGTGCCGCCCGGCGTGGGCACTCCTCCGTGCGCCGTGCCGCGCTCCCGCGCCCCGCCGGACTCGCCCGGCTGCGCGCCGGAGAGAAGGCTCGCGAAGGTCTCCGCGTTGGCCTGCACCCAGCCGAGCCGGTCGACCACGCGGGTCTCCCCGGCAGCCAGGCGCGCCCGGGCGGCGTCCTCCACCGCGGGCGCCAGGCGCATCGCGTCGAGGACGAGGTCGGTCGAGGTCTCCGCCGCCTCGCGGAGGTCGTGGACGAGGGCGCGCGCCTCGGCGGGGTCCGGCAGCGCGCCGGGCGGCATGAGCTCGCGGGCGGCAGCGGTGACGGCGGGGACGGAGATGAGGTTCACGGGCACCCGCAGTCGGCGATCGCGGTGACCGCCTCGTCGACGACCTGCCGGGCGCGGCCGGCGGTGCCGGGGTCGAGGTCGTCGGCGAGGATCGAGAACACGATGAGCCGGCCGTCGGCGGTGAGCACGGCGCCGGCGAGCGAGGTCACGGTGCGCAGGGTGCCGGTCTTCGCCGACACCTTCCCGGCGGCGTCCCGGGTGTCCTCGTCGAGGTAGCGGTCGAACAGGGTGCCGGACAGCCCGCCCACCGGCATGCTCGGCAGGAGGAGGGAGAGGTCGCCATCGGTGGCCGCGGCGGCCTGGAGGATCGTCGTGAGGTCGTGCGCGGAGATGCGGTTCGCGTAGTCGAGTCCGGAGGTGTCGGAGAGCTCGATCGAACCGGTGTCGAGCTGCTGGGCGGCGAGCGCGTCGATGACCGCGGCGGGCGCCTCGGCGGCGGCCCCGGGACGGCCGAGGGCGAGCGCGACCTCCCGGCCGATCGCCTCGGACACGACGTTGTCGCTGGCGAGCATGAGGTGGCGCACCACCCCGGCGACGGGCGCGGACTCGACGAACGCGAGTTCCGTGGCGCCCTCGGGTGCAGGAGCGGGTTCGGCGGTGTCGACGGCGATGCCGTGGCCTTCGAGGGCTGCGGCGAAGGCGTCGAGCGCGACCTGGGCGGGGTCCTCCTGGCGGGGGGTGCCGCGCTGGGTGGAGGTGAGCCCGGAATCGGTCATGAGGGGTTCGATGGGTGAGATGTAGCCGTTGCCGATATCCGCGCGGTCCCAGCCGGGGTTGAACGCGGGCCCGGAGTAGCGGGAGAGGTCGGCGGCGACGGTGACGGTGTCGATGCCGGCCTCGCTGAGGGCGGCGGCGGTGTCCGCGGCGAGCGTGCCGAGCCCGGCGTGGCCCATGACACCGTCGGGCTTCGACTCCCCGGCACCCAGGAGCACGTCTCCCCCGCCCACGAGGTGCACGGTGGCGCCGGCGTCGGACTGGCCGGAGAGGCGGGTCTCGGTGCGGAAGCGGGTGTCGGCGCCGATCGTGCCGAGCGCGGCGGCCGCGGTGAGGACCTTGGTGACGGAGGCCGGGGTCTTGGCACTGTTCTCATCCGCCGTGTAGAGCACCTCGTCGGTCATCGCGTCGCGGATGTCGATGCTCAACCCGCCGGTCATCCCGTCCTGGTCGAGGATCGGGTCGATCCGGGAGGCGAGGTCCTGCGGGATCGGGGCGGACTCCGGCAGAGGGCTCACCGGTTCGGCGGAGGCCGCGTCGGCCCGGGGCTGCGGCAGCGCCTGAACGGTGATCGGCGGATCGAGGGTGAGGATTCCGGGGGCCACGTCGAAGGCGTCGGCGGTCCCGTAGCCCACGAGCGCCAGAGCCAGGGCGCCGGCGGTGAGCGGCAGGGCACGCGAACGGCGCCGGTCGCGGCGCCGGGCGTCGCGGCGGCTGCCTCGGGTGTCCTCCACGTGACCGTCCTGTCCTGTCGTGTGCAGTGGTGCGCTGTGCGGTGGTGAGCGGCGGTGCGATGTGCGGTGGTGCGGGCCGGGCGGTCCCGGCGGGCACCTCGGGAGCGGTACCGGCCCTGCGCCGCTGTGATGACGCGGTGCGCGGCGCATGGACCGATTGCGGGCCGCGGCTCGCCCTTCATTATGCTAGTGGAGTCGCACAATGCTCGTGGCGCCGCACACAGCACGTCGTGCACCCCGTTCGCACATCATTTCTAGGAGTCCGCATGGAACTGCTCGCCACCGTCGAAATCCCCAAGGGTTCGCGCAACAAGTACGAGGTCGACCACGAGACCGGTCACGTCAAGCTCGACCGCTACCTCTACACCTCGATGGCCTACCCCACGGATTACGGGTACTTCGAGGACACCCTCGGCCTCGACGGCGACCCGCTCGACGTCATGGTGCTGCTCACCGAATCGGTGTTCCCCGGCTGCGGCGTGGACGTCCGCCCGATCGGCATGTTCAAGATGACCGACGAGGCCGGGGGCGACGACAAGGTCCTCGCCGTGGTCGCCGGCGATCCCCGCTGGGACGCGATCCAGGACATCGACGACGTCGACTCCTTCACCCGCGACGCGATCGAGCACTTCTTCGTCCACTACAAGGACCTCGAGCCGAACAAGTTCGTCAAGGGCTCGAACTGGGTGGGCCGCGAGGAGGCCGAGGCGGAGGTCAAGGCCTCGCTCGAGCGCTTCCAGGCCGCCGGCGAGCCCTCCGAGCCCGACGACCGCGAAGGCCGCCAGGGCCGCGACGTCGAGTGAGCTGAGCTCCCGCTCCTCCGCTGAGGTGTCGATCCAGTGCGGTTCCGCACGGGAATCCGCACTGGATCGACACCTCAGTCGCATTCAGGGATCAGCCGGGCGCAGGTGCTCGGCCGGGCGCGCACGAGAGAGTGACGCGCGCCACAGAAAACAAGTTAGGGTGACCTAACTCACAGACGCGGCGGCGATATGGGATTCTCGTGGCATGCATCTCGATCATGTCTCCTTCGCCAGCGAACACGACGGTCTGCAGGCCACCGCGGCCCGGATCTCCGAGAAGCTCGGGATCGAACCGTACGACGGCGGCGTCCACCCGCGGTTCGGCACCCGCAACCTCATCTTCCCGCTCGCCGACGGGCACTACCTCGAGGTCGTCGAAGCCCTCGAGCACCCCGCCGCGCTGAGCACCCCGTTCGGTCAGGCCGTGCGCGCCCGCAGCGAGCTCGGCGGCGGCTGGATGGGCTGGTGCGTCTCCGTCGACGACCTCGGCTCCGTCGAGGACCGCCTCGAGCGCAAGGCCGTCGACGGCAACCGCACCCCCGATGACGGGGTCGAGCTGCTGTGGAAGCAGATCGGCGTCAAGGGCCTCATCGCCGACCCGCAGCTGCCGTTCTTCATCCACTGGCTCTCCCCGGCCGCCCAGCACCCCTCCGCCCGCGGCGCCGAGTCCGGCGTGACGATCTCCGCGATCGAGATCGCCGGCGACCGGGAGCGCCTGCGCGAATGGCTCGGCACCGAGCAGGCCAAGCCGATCCCGGAGATCAGCATCGACTGGACCGCCCCGCACGGCACGCCCGGCGTCATGTCGGTGACCTTCGAGACCCCCCGGGGCTCGATCACCCTCTGAGCGGCCGGCGCTCTCAGAGCGGGTCGACGGCGGCGAGGATGCCCGGCGCGAGGAAGCCCACGGCGTCGATGAGGGTGTGGGCGACGACGAACGGCATGACGCGGCGCCACCGCAGGTACAGCCAGCCGAACAGCAGCCCCATGAGGACGTTCCCGACGAACGGGCCCACCCCCTGGTACAGGTGGTAGGAGGCGCGGAACAGGGCGAGGCCGACGATGATCATCCACGGGCGCACGCGCAGCTTCTCGAGCCGGTCGACGCCGTAGCCCAGGAGGAGCACCTCCTCGAGGATCCCGTTCTTCGCCGCGGACAGCAGGAGCACCGGCACCGTCCACCAGTAGGCGGCGAGGTTGTTCGGGAGGATCTCCGCGGTCAGCCCGGCCGCCCGGCCGGCCGCGTACACGCCGAGCGTGCCGATCCCGATGACGAGGAACAGCGCCGTCCCCGTCCCGAGGTCCCAGCCGGGACGCCGGAAGTCGAAGCCCACGCGGGTGGTCGCCGGCCGGGTGTCCGCTGCCGAGGTGATCACCGGGTCCGCCGCGCTCTCCGCACGCCTCCCGAACACGCCGCGCAGGGCAACTGGCCCGCCGCCGAGGTCGGCACCGGTGGCCGCCCACACCCGGTCGCGGTTGAGGAGGAACAGGACGAGGAGCACTGGCACGAGCGCGAACCCGATGCCGAGGAGCTGGTACACGAGGTCGAACCACGGCCGCGGGGATGCCTCGACGTTGAGCCGGGCCTGGGCCTCGGTGAGCGGTCCGCGGGTGGAGATGTCGATGAACCGGACGAGCGCGTACACCGCCGACTGGCCGAGGGCGAGCGCGGCGACGAGCGTGAGCTCCCACCCCCACCGCGGCCGCCCGAGGCGCTCATCCACCGGCGTCACCGCTCAGCGGCGGGACCCGGCTCAGCCGATCCGGGCGCACCACCCGGGCCGGCCTCACCGGCATCCGAACGGGCAGCGCCCGCCGAACCGGTCCCACCCGCGTCACCGTTCACGCGGTCCGTGTTCACGCTGTCCGCGCTCTGCGCGGCCTCGGCGCGGATGCGCTCGGAGCGCTCCTGCTCGCGGCGGGCGTCCTCGGCAGCCTCGGCCTCGTCGATGACCTCGCCGCGCGTCATGTCGCGGATCGCCTTCCGCTCCGCCCGGCGCTCCTTGACGCCCTCGAGCAGCTGGTAGAGCACGGGCACGAGGACGAGCGTGAGGACGGTGGAGCTCACGAGCCCGCCGATCACGGTGATCGCCAGCGGCTTGGAGATGAACACCCCACCGCCGGTGAGTCCGAGCGCCATCGGGACGAGCGCGAAGATCGTCGCCGCCGCGGTCATGAGGATCGGCCGGTAGCGCAGACGCGAGCCGTGCACCACCGCCGTGCGCAGCGGCACCCCGCGCGCCCGGAAGTGGTTGATGAGGTCGATGAGGACGATCGCGTTCGTCACGACGATGCCGATGAGCATGAGCAGACCGATCATCGCGGTCAGGCCCAGCGGGGTGTCGGTCAGCAGCAGCAGGCCGATCGAGCCGGTCGCGGCGAAGGGGATCGACACGAGCAGGATGACCGGCTGCAGCAGCGACTTGAAGGTCGCGACGAGGATGATGAACACGATGAGCACGGCGGCGAGCATCGCCAGCCCGAGCTGGCGGAACGACTCGTTCTGCTCTGCCGTGGCACCGCCGATGTCGGCGCTCACCGCGGCCGGCAGGTCCGCGTCCTCGATCCCCTGGGTGACGGCCGTGCTCGCCGCACCGAGGTCGTCGCCGGCCGGAGTGACGCTCACGGTGACGGAGCGCAGGCCGTCGGAGTGGGTGATCGTCGGCGGGGTCATGATCTCGTTGACGTCGGCGATCTCGTCGAGCTCGATGGTCTCCGGCTCCGGAGCCGGGGCGGCGGGCGCACCCGGGGCGCCGGCGCCGCCGCCGGGACCGGTGCCCGGTCCGGCACCCGGGCCGGGCGCCTCGGGTGCGGGAGCAGCGGCGGCGGATGCCGGCACGGTGATCTCGAGCTCGCGCAGCTCCTCCACGGATTCGATGCTGCCGTCGTAGAGGAGAACGCGGTGGGTGACGTTGTCGAGCACGACGGAGCCGAGCTCCTGGCCGCGCATCGCACGGGACACGATGCTGCCGACCTCGGCCTCGGACAGGCCGTTGTCCGCGGCCTCCTCGCGGTCGATGTCGACCTCGATGACCGGCTGCACCGCTTCGAGGTCGGTGGTCACCGTCTGCACCTCGGTCAGCCCGTCGAGCTCACCGGTGAGGGATTCGGCGGCGGCGGAGAGCTCGTCGGGGTCGTTGGCGGTGAGCGTGATGTCGATCGTCGACCCGCCGGGCATGGTGCCGCCGGCGAGCACCTCGACCTCGCCGACGTCCTCGAGCTCGTCGACCTGGGCCTGCAGGTCCGTGGTGAACGCGGCGGTGTCGGTGCCGGGGACGAGGTTGACGAAGTAGCTGCCGGTGGTCGCGCCGCCGCCGGAGCCGAACGCCATGTCCCCGCCGATCGACAGCTGGTAGGACTCGACGTCGGGGTGGTTGGCGAGCACGTCCTCGACGGGTTCGGCGGTGCGCCCGGCCTCGTCGAGGTCGGTGCCGGCGGCGAAGGTCTGCGTCATCTGCACGCTGTCCTCGCCGGTGTCGCCGAACAGCTCGGTCTTGAGCAGCGGGGTCATCGCGAAGGTCGCGACGAGCACGAGCGCGGAGGCGAGCACGGTGAGCACGGGGTGCTTGGTGGTGAAGGAGATGACGGGCAGGTAGGTCTTCTGCAGGCGGGTGACCGGGGACTTCAGGCTCGCGAGCTCGTCGACCTCGGCGGCCTCCTGGCGGGGCCCGGGGCCGATGATCGGCAGCTCGGAGGTCGAGTGGCGGCCGGCCGGGTTCTCGACGTCGACGTCGCGCCGCTTCTCCTTCTTCCGCTCGGCCTTCCATTCGGCGAGCGCGGCCTTCCGGTTCTCCTTGGCGCGCGCCTTCTGCTCGCTCGTGAGCTTGACGCGGCTCTCCCGGGAGCGGAGGAACCAGTAGGCGAGCACGGGGACGATGGTGAGCGCGACGAACAGGGAGCTCAGCAGCGCGATCGTGGCGGTGAGGGCGAAGGGCCGGAAGAGCTCGCCGGTCTGCCCGGAGACGAACACGAGCGGCAGGAACACCGCCACGGATGTCAGGGTGGAGGCGGTGATGGCGCCGGCGACCTCGCCGACGGCGGCGAGGATGTTCGCGAACTTCGCCCCGCCCAGGGAGTGGCGGCGGCGGATCGATTCGATGACGACGATCGAGTCGTCGACCACCCGGCCGATCGAGATCGTCAGCGCGCCGAGGGTGAGCATGTTGAGGGTGTAGCCGCCCAGCCACAGGCCGATGAGCGTGATGAGCAGGGACAGCGGGATGGAGATCGCGGTGATGATCGTCGCGCGGATGCTGAAGAGGAAGACGAGGATGACGACCACGGCGAAGATCAGGCCGAGGGCGCCCTCCATGACGAGGTCCTCGACCGACTGCTCGATGAACGGGGCCTGGTCGAACACGGTGACGAAGTCGACGTCGCCGCCCATGGTGTCGCTGATCTCCGGCAGCGCTGCGAGCACGCCGTTGGAGACGTCGACGGTGTTCGCATCGGGCTTCTTCGTCACCGCGAGCGTCAGAGAGGGCTTGCCGTCGGTGCGCGAGATCGAGGTGGCCGCCTCGTCGCGGAGCTCGACGTCGGCGACGTCGCGGACGAGCACGGGGCCGTCGGGGCCGGTGAGCGCGATGTCGGCGATCGATTCGACGCTGGTGAGGCGGGTGCCGATCTCCACGGGGGCGGATCCCTCGCCGGTCTCGAGCGCGCCGGCGGAGGTGGGGATGCCGTTGGCCTGGAGGATCGAGGCGAGCTGGTCGACGGAGATGCCCTCGTCCTCGAGGTCGTCCTCGCGCACGGTGATCGCGACCTCCTGCGGGAGGTCGCCGGTGACCTGCACCTCGCGCACGCCCTCGATGTCGCGCAGCTCGGGCACCGCGATGTCCTCGAGGTCGGCGGCGAGCTGCTCGGTGTCGTCCCCGCCGGTGACGGACATAACGATGATCGGGAAGTCGGCGAGGCTGCCGGACATGACGGAGGGCTCGACGCCGTCGGGCAGCTGGGACTCGACCTGGGATACGGCGCGCTGGAGGGAGCGGACGACGTCGTCGGAGTTCGTGCCGTAGGAGGTCTCGACGGTGATCTGGGAGGACCCGGTGGAGGACACCGAGTTGACCGATTCGACCTCTTCGACGCCGCCCAGCGCAGCTTCGAGGGGTTCGGTGACCTCGGATTCGACGGCCTCCGGGGAGGCGCCCTCGTACTGGGCGGAGACCACGGCCTGCGGGAGCTCGAAGGAGGGGAACAGCTCCTGCTTGAGGGCGCCGGCGCCGATCACGCCGAAGATCACAGCGCACAGCGAGATCAGGGCGATGAGGGCCCGGTTCTTGAGGCTGATAGCGGTCAGCTGGTTCACGGAGAGCCCTTCGCCGGCGGGGATGATCGCACCAAGTCTAGGCGGCTCGCGCTCGGCTCACGCTCAGGGTTCTCCCCGGATCCGGGTCGGGGTTTCCCTACTGGTGGGCGGGGTTGCGGGCGGGTGCCCGAGGTGGGCGCCGGCGGCCGAGGTGACGGCGGCCGAGGTGCCGGCCGCTCAGGTGCGCGCTGCTGAGGTGCCGGCGCGGGCGGGCAGCGTCTCGCGGCCGCCGAGCCACACGGCGAAGGCGATGAGGACGACGACGCCGGAGGCGATGAACGCCGCGGAGTACCCCATCGATTCGGCGAGCACGCCGGCGATGATCGGGCCGAAGATCGCGCCGGTGTCGATCGCCATCTGGTAGCGGGAGAGCACGATGCCGCCGGCGCGGTGGTTGCCGACGACGTCGGCGACGGCGGCCTGCTGGGAGGGGTTGAGGAGGCCGGCGCCGATCCCGGCGATGACGGAGAGCACGAAGAACATCGTGATCGAGGCGGAGAAGCCGAGCGCGAGCGTGCTGATGCCGAGGATGAGGAGGCCGGTGAGGATGAAGGGGCGGCGACCCAGGCGGTCGGCCCAGCGGCCCACCGCGGCCACCGCGAAGGTGTTGCCGAGCGCGAACACGGTGAGCGCGAGCCCGGACACGGCCGCACCCGCGCCGAGCACGTGGAGGGCGAACAGCGGGTAGATCGCCACCCGGATGCCCATGGACGTCCAGCCGTGCGCGGCCCCGGAGACAAGTGCTGCCCGGTAGGCGGAGTCCCGCCAGGCCTCGCGGAACCGCATGACCGAGCGGTCGGATGCGGGCTCGGCCGGTGCGGTGGGCTCGGCGGCACTGGGGGCAGGCTGGGGTGCTGCGGGCGCCTCGGCGGCGGTCCCGGTGTCCCCGCCGTCGGTGACCAGGTCCCGGTCTTCCGGCCCGCGGTCGGCCTGGTCCTGGGCGGCCTGTTCGGCGGCGAGGAGGCGTTCGTTGCGGCCGAGCCGGAAGTACACGACGGCCGCGGCGGCCACGAGGGCGGCGGCGTAGACGAGGAACGGCACGCGCATGCCCCAGCCGGCCATGAGTCCGCCGACCACGGGGCCGGCGATGTTGCCGAGCAGGAAGGCGGTGGCGTAGCGGCCGGCGGCGCGGGCCCGGGCGGTGGGCGGGGCGAGGCGGATGATGAGCGCCATCGCGGACACGGTGAACATCGTCGAGCCGAGCCCGCCGAGCGCGCGGAACAGGAGGAGCTGCCAGTAGGACTGGGCGAGCGCGACGGCGAAGGTCGAGGCGGCGACGATGAGGAGGCCGGTGACGTAGACGGGCCGCTCCCCCAGCCGGTTGACCAGGCGGCCGCCGGCGGGCGCGGAGATCAGCCGGAAGAACGCGAAGGAGCTCACGACGATCGTCGCGGCGGTCACGCCCAGGCCGAAGGATTCGGCGAACTGGGGCAGCACGGGGGCGATGATCCCGTAGCCGATGGCGACGATGAAGGCGGCGGAGACGAGCACCCAGATGTCGGCGGGGAGCTTCGCCTCCGGGACGGTGGTGTCCGGGCGGGTGCGGGTCACCTCGGCGTCGGGTCCGGGAGGCGGCCGAGGAACGGTGCTGGGTCGAGCGGGGGCCGGTTGGAGGCGGCGAGCTTCTCGCGGAAGGCGGGGTCGATGTCGCCGACGTAGAGCCAGCCCATGAGGAGCTCGGAGTCGTCGAGGCCGTGGAGAGCGCGGACGGCCGGTGCGTTGGCCTCCCGTCCGGAGCGCCACATCACGCCCCACCCGGCCTGGAACAGGGCGAGCTCGAGGAGGTGGGCGGCACCGGCGGCGGTCGCGTGCTGCTCCCAGGCGGGGACCTTGGGGTGTTCGGTGGGTGAGGCGATGACGGCGATGAGGAGTTCGGCGCGCAGGGGCTTGGGGTTGACCTCGCGGGGGGCGCGCTCGGTGCCGGAGGCGGTGTCGAGGGCCTCACCCAGGCGCAGGCGGTCGTCGCCGCGCAGCAGAAGGAGCCGCCAGGGGCGCAGCGCCTTGTGATCCGCCACCGGGGTGACGGCGGCGAGCAGCCGGGCGATCTCTGCGTCCGTGGGGGTGTGCGGGCCGACCTTCGACACCGAGCGGCGCGAGGCCATGGCCTGGAGCACGGGGTCCTCGAAGTGCTTCACGACATCCACTTCGCGTACCCGGCGCGGGCCCGGGCGAGCTTGGGGTCGATGATGTACGTGCAGTAGCCGTTGTACGGGTTGCGGGAGTAGAAGTCCTGGTGGACCTCCTCGGCGGGGTAGAACGTGCCGAGGGGTTCGAGGGTGGTGACGATGGGCTCGTCGAAGAGCTCCTGCGCCTGCTCGATGGCGGCGGCGAAGCGGGCGCGCTCGTCCTCGTCGCGGTAGAACATCGCGGAGCGGTACTGGGTGCCGACGTCGTTGCCCTGCCGGTTGAGCGAGGTGGGGTCGTGGCCGGTGAAGAACTGGCCGAGGATCACCTCGGCGGGGACGATCGATTCGTCGAAGGTGACCTGGAGGGCCTCGGCGTGGCCGGTGATGCCGGCGCACACGGAGTAGTAGTCCGGGTCCTCGACCTCTCCCCCGGTGTACCCGGAGGTCACGTCGGTCACGCCGCGGGTGCGGCGGTAGACGGCGTCGAGGCACCAGAAGCACCCGGCGGCCAGAGTGAGAGTCTGCATACCGTGTAGGACACCCGCGACCCGGTGATTATTCCGTGGGC
The DNA here is from genome assembly GCF_023072605.1 of Brevibacterium sp. R8603A2. NCBI lineage: Bacteria > Bacillati > Actinomycetota > Actinomycetes > Micrococcales > Brevibacteriaceae > Brevibacterium > Brevibacterium sp. R8603A2. The sequence continues at coordinate 11,525 of NZ_JALLGN010000007.1, read as the reverse complement.
GGCTGTGCGTCAGCGGTCGCGGGCGACGATGTGGCCGGCGTGCTTGAGCAGCGGGGCGTCGATCATCTTGCCCTCGTAACTGAAGGCCCCGGCCGAGGTCTCCGCGAGTTCGAGCACGGCGCGCGCCCAGGCGAGCTGCTCCGGGGTGGGGCGGTAGGCGTCGCGGACCACGGGGATGTGCTTGGGGTGGATGGAGACCTTACCGGCGAAGCCGCTCTCCACTGCGTCGAGCGCCTCGGCGGCGAGCCCGTCGAGGTCGTGGATGTCGGCCCAGATCGAGTCGAGCACCCATTTGCCGTGGGCGCGCCCGGTGAGCAGGGTCTGCGAGCGGACGTGGAGCGCGACGTCGCGGTAGCCGCCGGTCGGCAGGCGGGAGGAGCCGCCGCCGAGGTCGGCGATGAGGTCCTCGGAGCCCCACATGAGGCCGGCGACCTCGGGGGCGGCGGCGATCTCGGAGAGGTTGACGGCGCCGCGGGCGGTCTCGATGAGTGCAATGACGCGGTAGTCGGACAGGGGTGCGGAGTCAGCGGCGGATTCCGCCTTGGGCAGCATGACGTGGGTGTAGGGCAGGGTGGCGAGGAGTTCGAGGTCGGCGGAGAACTCCTCGGTGTCGCGCGGGTTGATGCGCACCACCGTGCGCGCGGGATCGAGGAGGTTCTCCTTGACCGACTGGCGGGCGGCTGCCTTGTCCGCAGGGGCGACGGCGTCCTCGAGGTCGATGATGACGATGTCGGCGCGCTCGGCGGCCTTGGCATAGCGGTCCGGGCGGTCGGCGGGCACGAACAGCCAGGCCGGCGCGAAGTCGAAGTCGGCGGGCTGGGTGGTGGCCTTGTCAGTTGTGGGGCCGGTGTGGGCGGAGTCGGTGGGGCTCATGCGGTGATCTCCGGGTTCTGCGGGTCGTGGGCGGAGGTGAAGACCATAGTCTGGCGGACGGCCTTGGCGACGACCTCGCCGCGCTGGTTGCGGCCGATGTGTTCGAGGGTGACGATGCCCTGGTTGGGGCGGGACTTCGATTCGCGCTTGTCGAGGATCGTGGTCTCCGCGTAGAGGGTGTCGCCGTGGAACAGGGGCTTGGGGAAGGAGACCTCGGAGAAGCCGAGGTTGCCGACGATCGTGCCCTGGGTGAGCTGCGAGACGGAGAGCCCGACGAGGGTGGCGAGCGTGAACATCGAGTTGACCAGCCGCTGGCCGAACGGCTCGGACTCCGCGAAGGCAGCGTCGAGGTGCAGCGCCTGGGTGTTCATGGTCACCGCGGTGAACCAGGTGTTGTCGGCCTCGGTGATGGTGCGGCCCGGCGCGTGCTTGTAGACCGTGCCGACCTCCATCTCGTCGAACCACAGGCCGCGTTGGGTGATGGTCCTCGGTGCGGACGTGGAGTCTGGGTTCGCCTCGGTGGTCATGCCGATGTCCCTTCGTGTGCTGACGATGCTGGTCGTGATCCCGATTCTCGCAGGCCCGGGCGTCGAGCGGAATGCGCAGGCCCGATGGCGCACGTGTTGTGCTGGTGAGCCGGGCATGCAGGGCTTGTCAAGTGAATTGTGTGCGGGGTTTTACAGGTATCGGTTGATTCGGTCGGGGTAGGCCACGGCCAGCTGGGCCAGGGCTTGTTTCCAGTTCGTCGTGACTTGGCCCTCGACGAGCCGGCCGGAAGCTCTTCGTGTGCCGGCCTTGCCGCACTCCTTCTCGCGTTCACGGGCGCGCTTGTCCTCGATGTTGCAGATCGCCAGCCACAGCAGCTTGACCACGGAGTCGTCGGTGGGGAGCTGGGAGCGGTTCTTCGTGACCTTGCGCAGCTGGTAGTTCAGCGACTCGATCGCGTTGGTCGTGTAGATCACCCGGCGCAGGTCGGGTGGGAACTGCAGGAAAGGGGTGAATCGGTCCCAGGCGTTCTCCCATACCGCCACGGCTGAGGGGTACTTCTGGCCCAATGGTGATTCGGCGAACTCCGTGAGCGCTTGCAGGGCCGTCTCCTCGTTCGCAGCGGCGTAGATCGTCTTGAGCTCCTTCGACACGGCCTTGCGGTCGCCGTAAGCGACGAACCGATTCGCTGCCCGGATCAGGTGGACGACACAGGTCTGGACCATGGAATCCGGCCAGGTCGCCTCGATCGCCTCAGCCAGGCCGGTCAGTCCGTCGCAGCACACGATGAGCACGTCGCGGACGCCGCGGTTGGCCAGCTCCGCGCACACGTGGGCCCAGAACGAGGCGCCTTCGGTGTTCTGCGCCCAGATGCCGAGCACGTGCTTGATGCCGTCCATGTCGACACCGACGGCGATGTGAGCGGCCTTGGATCTGACGTGGCCGTTGTCGCGGACCTTGACCCGGATCGCGTCGAGGTAGATGACCGGGTAGAACTCCTCCAAGGGTCGATTCTGCCACTCCATCACCGCCTCCAGCACCGCATCGGTGATATTGGCGATCGTCTCGTGCGACAACTCGGTGCCGATCGTCGACAGCAGGTGGTACTGGATGTCCCGGATCGTCATCCCGCCGGCGTAGAGGCTGATGATCATGTCATCGAGTCCACCCAACCGCCGGGAGCCCTTCGGCACCAGCCTGGGGGTGAACGACCCGTCCCGGTCCCGGGGCACGGCGATCTCGATATCGCCGGCCTCCGACGCGACGGTCTTGGCATAGGAGCCGTTGCGGGAATTGGCCGTCACCTTGTCGTCGCGGTCGCCCGTAGCCCAGGTGCGAGGTCATCTCCGCCTGCAGGCCTCGCTCGAGTGTCTCCTTGATCAGCGCCGGCACCAGACCACCGTCGCCGGTCAGCTCGACCTCACCGGAATCGATCTTGGAAAACAGCTCATCCAGAGCCCCGGACGCCTTGAGCTGCTCAATCAGCTCGGATGCCTGATTCGGGTTCGATTGTGCATCGGTCACAGTCACCATCATGTCCTCTCATGAGTGAACCGGTACACAATTCATTTGACACCCCCGGCATGCACGCCCGGGGATCACGAGCTGGATCCGGAATAGGGTGGAACCGGGAGGTCGATGCGGTGGCTCTCTCGGCAGAGTATGGGAGAGAGTCGCGCGTCCGCGGGCACACACCCGGGGACGTTTCCCTGCTAGCCTCGTGCTTGCGCCGCGCATCCCACCGTCAGAACGACGACCACTGCTGCGGGTGAATGACGCGACACGCGTACGATATGCAGTACTTCGTTGAGGGTGTGTCAACTTGAACCGCGCACATGCCGCGTCGCGCACCGGAGATGCGCACCCACGCCTCTCCGCTTCGTTTCCGGTGCCGCTCAATGCTCGGGAGCGGCACCGGTCTCCATCACCTCAGTGACACCATTCGACAGCATTCACCAGCTCGTCCACAAGAGCTAATGTGTTAACTTCTGTTAAACACTCACTCTCGTGCTAGGCTGTGATCGTCATCACCCCTACTAATTGGGCACGAACCCTCCGCAGCAGCCCGTGTCCGTGCCTCGGCCAATGATGATCGTGGACTCAACACGAACCATGGGCAGGGCGGAGGGCGCGGTGAAAACAACCGTCGCACCTACGCCCGATGACAGTGCTGAAACATCGCGCCCGAAGGAGAGTTCGATCATGGTTAGAACTGCCCCGGTTCCGCCGAAATAGCAGCGCCGGATCGTGCTGAGCGTCCTGTCGGGTGAGGTGAACATCAGCGAGACCGCTCGCAAGGAGAACGTCAGCGTGTTTTCCATCCGCCGATGGACGCGTGAGTTCATCAAATCCCGCAACACCGTCGTGACGCCCGTCCCGCCCAGAGCAGCCGAAACGAAGGAGGAACTGTAGACCCGATTCTCCGACGTTTCCCGGAGACCCCGGGGAGACGGACGCGGAGCTCCACGAGAGCCCCTGATCTGCAGCGTGCCGGCGCCCCGCGGGAGCAGACATGCGTCACTGATCCGGTGATGCGCACAGAGCTCGCAGTCCTTCAATCCCTCTGCCCAGATCATTCCGATCTCCGTCCCGTCCCACCACACTCTGATCCAGGAGGATCCCATGGAGAAGCTCACTCTTGAAACCCTCACGGCCGCCTGCCGGGCAGGCGGCCCCAGCGTCCTCACCTCGGTCACCGCACTGAGCCCTGCGGCCGGCCCACACGCAGCCGTCTCCCCCGCGAAATTCGTCTCAGGGCGATCCTCGGCGTTCTCGTACTTCATCAGGTTCGTGAACGGCTCGGCACAGCATGCAGTGCTCATCGATTCGAAGCAGTCACAGCTCAATCGCTGCGAGGAGCAGATCGCCGCTGCGATCGCCGATGGTCACGCAATTCTGAGCCGCACACCTCGCATTCGAGTCACGTACTCTGATCAGGCGTTCACCGATATCGAACTCCCACACCGAGCATTCGACGGGCATATCCGTGCCGGCTCCATCGACGGCGCGCCCGCGACCAAAAACCCGATCTACCGCGAAGCCCGCAATGCGAGCAAGACCAACGCCCGTGCGCTGCTCGAACTCAGCCCCGGTAGCCTCGTGTTCGGGTCGTGGGACTCCTCCCGCGCATCGAACCAGGGCCGCTATCAAAGCGCCCTCTCAGGTGAGATCATTGGGTTCCTCGCCGATCAGTCCGGCGCAGAAGCTACCGATCCTCCCCGGAAGGGCGGAGCTCGCGTCGACCCCGTCGGCATGAGCGTGCAGCTCACCGGCGACCAGATGACCACTCTCATCGACGCGCAGGAGGACGAGCTGAGCCCCAAGACCGTCACGGAAACGCGAGCACAGGCCAAGAAGGCGAAAGGCGCCACGCTCTCCGGATCCACGCTGGGCCTGGGCGGGGTACCACCCACCCTGGAATCCCTCGGCGGAGTCTCCTGCTCCCGAATCGTCCGCTCCCACGTCCTGTCCTTCGCCGCTCTGCGGCAGCTCCGCTTCGGCGCAGGTCCTGAGGGAGATGCCGCGTGCCGGGCACTTCTGGCCGCATACGCCCTCAATGGCCTTGCCCGGTCGGATTCCGAACTCCTCCTGCGAGCCGACTGCCACCTCGTCGAGGACGGCGCGCCCGTGGTCACCCTCGACCAGCGGCACGGCAACTCTGTCACGCTGGAGCCGCTGACCATTCCTGAGGCGGACGAGCTCCTCGCCGCTGCAATTCAGCAGGCAGAGTCGACCGCCGGCATCAGCTGGGACGGCGAAGTGCTCCACGTGGTGGGCAACCCTGAGGTCCACCACGCCGCCGAAGAGGAATCGGACGAATGATGGGTGTGTTCGAGCTCAGAATCCGGTTCCCCCTGGGAACGTACACCGGCCATCGCGCCGATGGTTCCGCAGACTACTTCCCCGACCCGGCCCGGGTGTACTCCGCACTGACCCAATCCGCATTCACCGGTACCAGCGCCGTCGTCGAAGCCGGCCGGAATCAGCCGTCGCCGGAAAGCCGCGCGGCACTGCGCTGGTTCGAAACCCACCCGCCGGATGCGCTGCATCTGCCCCGGACGTCGCGCCCGAATCCGGACGCGCCGATCGCCTTTCGCAAAGAGGGCCTCATTCCGAAGGAAGGTGGGAGGTTCGTCGACAAGACTTCGGGGAAGGCGACCGACGACGGTGTCTCCGTCGACGGGGTGTTCGGTATGTCATGGAACGAGATCCCGCCCGACGAGGTCGTCACCGCGCTCGATCACCTCTGCGCAGAGGTCTCACATATCGGCGAGGCGCTCTCACCCGCGGTCCTCGAGGTCGCCAGAACCTCCGCTGAAGGCACGCAACTGAACGCCACGTGGCTGCGCGATCCGGAGGCGCGCCGCTTCACCCGCGGTGGCATCCGGGTGCGCATCCCGCAGCCAGGCAGGCTCGACGAGCTTCAGCATGCCCATGAGCACGCGAACCCGCTCAAGCCTCCGACGGTGGCCGGTGACAAGCACACGGCCAGTGAGTCGTCGAGGCGGCACCCGGTCCCCGAATCGATGAACCGGCGTCAGCGCTACGTCCGCCCGCAACGTGTCGCATCCTCGCTCCCCTGGACGAACGCTATCGTCATCGCCGTTGATGAGCTCACACCACATCCCGGCGCGGAGCCGAGGGCGTTCGCAGACGAGATTCCCGAGCCGCAGCGCGTCGCGTGGTGCGTGGCGCTGCACCGGGCGCTGGTGAAGAGGATCAGCGGGCCGGCTCCGTCGTTTATCACGGGGCGATACCCGGACGGCCTCACGAAGCCGGCCAATCGTCTTGCGCTCCAGTATCTGGATCCGGCGCTCATGGCTGCCAGCAGGTACTCGTCGCTCGCAGGAGAATACGGCGCATTCCTGCTGCTCCTGCCCGCCTTGGCAGCAAGTGATGACCTGCTCGCACTCGAGCATGCGCTCATCGGCCTGCGCGAGATTCGCTCCCGCCACGGATTCGCCCGCGTCCGGGTGCGCGACGTCGAGGTCTCGTGCGAAGACTTCTGGAATCCGCCGGCCGCCGGCATGGTTCGCCTGCGGTCGACGATCCCCGCGATGATCGCCGACATACGCCGGCAGCGGTCCCCGTGGTCTCTTGTCGAGACCGTCCTCGCATCCATCGGCTTCACCTGGCGGGACCAGCAGGGATACGGCCCTGTGCTGGCCGGTCGCGGTGAGCGGTATCGACGACTCGTCGACGCAGTCAGACAAGATCTCGACCCCGTTGTCCTCGACGTCCACCGGCTGCCCGTCGACGGTTCGGACTACGTTCACCGACTCCCCGAGGGTGTCCCGGCAGTGCCCTTCAGAGCACTCATCGACCTCGGTGACCACCTGCCGGACGGTGCGATGGCCGCCATCGGCCAGAGCCGCCACCTGGGCGGGGGCCTCCTCGTTCCGGTCGACATGCCGGCATCGCTCATCAGGACTCGAGGTGAATCGAGATGAATGTGCCCTCCACCACCGCGCAGCTCACCGCCGAGGAGTTCAGCGAGTTCTTCGCCGAGATCACCGGGCACACGCCGTTCGCCTGGCAGACGAGGCTCCTCGAAACGGTGCTGCGCACCGGCCGTTGGCCGGCAGCTCTCGGGGCGCCCACCGGCGCGGGCAAGAGCTCGGTGATCGAGATCCACGCATTCGCGGTCGCCGCCGCTTCGCTCTCCGGCACCCGCGTGCCGCGCAGAATGGCGATGATCGTGGGTCGCCGTGCACTGGTCGATTCCCACCTCGCACAGGCGCAGAAGCTGATCAATCGCTTGGCGATGGCGCCGGAAGGAGGCGTCGTCGCGCGGGTTCGCGAGGCTCTCCGTTTACTGGCCCCTGCGCGACCGCCGGGGACGGCCACGCCTGGTCTGCGGTCGGTGCTGCTGCGCGGAGCCGCGCCTCGCGATCGGTCCTGGGTCGATGACGTCTCGACCTGCACGGTGATCTGTGCGACTCCGGAGATGTTCGGAAGCAGGTTGCTTTTCCGCGGCTACGGCTCCAGCCGTCTCGCGCGGCCGCGCGAGGCCGGACTCCTGGCCTATGACACCGTCGCGGTGATCGATGAGGCCCATCTCTCCCGCCAGCTCGATCTCACCGCGCGCCGGATCGATGCTCTCGAATCCATGGCGGACAGACCTCCCACTGTTCCCTGCCTGCAGGTTATGAGCACCTCGGCGACCCTTCCCGGGGAGGGTCATAGCGATGAAGTCGAAGGCGTCCTGCCCGCTGACCTCGACAGCGATGAGGTTCTGCGACGTCGTCTGTGCACACCGAAGCCTGTGCGCATCGTCGAATCGGCGGAGCACTCCGGCACCGCGAAACCCCGCGAGAAGTACATTCAGGCGCTATGCCGCGAGGTCCTCGACGTGCATGACCTGATGTCGGCGGAAGGCGGCGAACGGACGGTCGGTTGCGTAGTCAACAATGTCGACACCGCCAACCTCGTAGCCGCCGAACTCCTCCGCTCACGACGTGATCTCGCCGTCGTCTGCCGCACTGGCCAGTCCCGCCCGATCGACATCGAGCGGGGCGTCACCGGCGAGGAGGGCGCACCGGTCCAGCGCTTCCCGGGCCTCTACACGATCGATGGCAACCCGGATGTGTCCGTTCTCGTGACCACCCAGGCGGTCGAGGTCGGTGTGGATATCGACTTCTCCGCGATGGTGACTGAGCTCGCCCCTGGGAGTTCGCTCGTACAGCGCTTCGGCCGGGTGAACCGGATCGGTCGTAGCGCCAGAACCATGATCAGCGTCATCGTCCCGGCGAACCGCGCCGGCGACTATGCCCGGCCGCCATATACCACTGACGAACTCGACCGTGCACTGGAATGGCTGAGGTCCCGAGTCGATTCGAAGGACGGGGTCTCACCATGGGCGGTGACCCGGAACCCGCCGCCCGAGGCCGAACTCGACCGCGAGGTCTTGCAGCGCCCTGAGGACTGGGACGCGCGGAGATGGTCCCACTCCTCGCAGCCGAGCTTCGGCTCGGACGATGTGACGCTGCACCTGCGCGACGACCTCTCGCCGGAGAGGGAATCCATGGGTCTGGTCGTGCGGAGTCGCCTTCCGGAGGACGACGGGGATGCCCTCGCACTCCTGTCCGAAGCTCTCCCGCAGGCGCTCGAGGTATTCCCCGTCGAGCCCCGGCACGGCAGAGACCTCATCGCAGGGATCCTGCACGACCCCGCCGAGTGGGAGCCGGCGGCCCGCGCTCGAGCATTCCGCGTCCGCGACCGCATGGTACTGCAGCTCCCGAACGGTGATGCCGGTGCTCTCCACCAATACGTCCGGAGCGGGGACATCGTCATCGTCGACGACATACATCCGATCTTGCGGGACGGCGTGGTGTCCGGCAATCCGACTCGCAGAGCCGCGGCGGTGGATTGGAGCGAACTCGACGGCGTGGTCGCACTCCTGTCCGAACCCGAGATTTCGGAGTTGGGTCCCGATTGGGATCACGAGATCGTTGCTGACCACGCCCAGGTGATCTGGGGTGACCCTGCCGGCATCGATGTAGAAGCGCGGTTCTCCGAACCGGTTGCCGGCGAAGATCCGGCGTGGGTACTCATCACCGAGCGCGCTCGTGCACTCGACGACGAGTCGACTGTGCAGGAGTTCAGCCTGGCCGAGGTCCCGGTTGCGCTCTCCGAGCATGCACGAGCAGTCGCATCGCGCGCACGGTTCCACTCCGACGCCCTGGGGTTGGACTCCGATGTCAGTGCCGTAGTCGAATTGGCCGGGCTGCTCCACGATGAGGGGAAATCGGCCGAGCGGTTCCAGCGCATGCTGGGAGCACGCACGCAGACGGGGTTCATCGCGAAGAGTACGCAGCGTTCTCCCGTAGAGGTTCGAGCCGCCCGAGAGCGCTCAGGATTGCCCAGCGGGTGGCGCCACGAACAGCTCTCGGCTGCGGCAGCGGCCCGTGTTGCGTTCGAACGGAGGATGACTAGGCCGGAGTCGGACCTCCTCATCCAGCTCGTAGGAACCACACACGGGCATGGACGACCGTTCTTCTCCCACGGCGCCGAACGGCTGCTCCTCGGGACCGAGCCGATGAGTTCCGAAGGCACCCGCGCGAGGGAAGACGTCACCGCCGACTCGCCAGCGATCGGAGACAACCGGTGCGAATCCGCCCGGGAAGCCTTCGAGCTCTTCGACGGCGGGGAATGGGACAGCCTCGTCGAGCGTAACCGCCGCGCATATGGAACGTGGGGGATGGCCTATCTGGAGGCGGTGCTGCGCGCCGCAGACGCTCAAGTCTCGAAGGAGAGATCATGACCGACATCGTTGTGAACGGGGAGATCGAATCGGCGCTGACGCACTTCACCGGCCTTGGGCTCGCCACCATCGGCGAAGCCGCCGGGTTTGTCGGAATCCGGTTGTCCTGGTCGGACGAGGACAAACCTCGGCTATCAGTGAGCTTCCCTCATGAGTCGGCAGACTCTATCGCCACTTCGCTGCATGCACACGCTGTGAGCATGGCAGATCCGGAATCCTGGGTCCAGCAGACCATGAACCATGAAAAGAGGCAGTCGACGGGAGTCTTTAGCCCACGGATCAAAGTACCGACCTCGGGCGACTCGTGGGCGAATCTCACCCGTCTGCGGAGACGCTCCCTCGATGCGCTTCTCAAGCGCAATGATCGGTTGTCGCTTTCGATGATCGGTGCTCTTGGGGAACCCTCCTACTGGCGCTTCGAGCGCCAGTCGCCCCGGCCCGACGCCGGTGCCAGTCGATGGGAGATGAAGACCCGGAACAGAGGTGCTGAGTTCATCGGGGACCGTTTCGCCCCCTTGGCCCGGACGGTTGCTCTCCGTGCCCCGGAGGACGTACTTGCCGGAGTGACGGGAGAGCGGACCGACGACGAGCTCGATGGGTCACCCGATTCTCGGACGGCCACCGGCCTGCAGCGGCCCGGCCCAGTCGATTCCGCTCAGGCATGGGTGGCGTTGTGGGGACTGACCGCATTTCCGGTGGCCCACGACCCGCACGCGCAGTCTCAGACGGCAGGAGCGTTTCCGCAGGACCGGTTGCACACGCGATGGTTCGTCGTCCCGATCTTCGATCGACCGGTGAGCCTATCGCGTTGGCGATCAGTCATCGCCTCGGAGCCGCTGGCCGTCCTGGGCAGACAGATCGCCGATGACGATCACGTGGGCGCATATGATCGCGCCGCGGAGTCACAGCTGGTCGAACTCGGTTCGGTTGCACTCGGAGCCGCACGGGTCGACCTTCGGGGCAGTTCTTCAGCTCCCGAACGGGTCATTCTCGACGTCGAAGTCACCCCGCTCGGCGAGGAGTATCGTCATGGATGATGATACCGACGAGGTGTACGTCGCCCCTGCAACGGAGTATCTCCGTCGAGAAGTGGAGAGTCCGATCCCGCTCAGCCTGGTGTCCCACACGGTCTTCTGCCCGCGCAGGGCGTGGCTCGAGGCCGCAGGTGAGCACACCGACACCTCGCAGATGCAGAGCGGAGCAGCTGCCCATGCGCGGAGCGATGATCGGAGCAGATCACGCGGTTCCGAGCACCGAGCACTCGATGTGACGCATGCAGAGCTGGGCCTTTCCGGCAGGTGCGACGTGGTCGAAGGCGATCCTGGAGATCCATTGACCGTCGTCGAGTTTAAAGCGAATCCGGTACGGCGCCAGAGCTCGGTCACCCACCCCACCCGTGTTCAGCTGGCGCTCCAGACGCTGTGCCTGGAAGACATGGGGAATGAGGTCACCGGATGGGAGGTCTTCTTCACCTCCACCCGGCGCAGGGTCGAGGTGCAGCTCGACGAAGCGGATTTCGCCGACGCTCGCCGCTACGTCGATCAGACCCGGGCGGTGATCACAGCTCCGAAGGCGCCCGAACCTTTGGAGGACGACCCGCGATGCACGCGATGCTCGCATGTCTCGGTTTGCCTTCCGGACGAACGATCTGCGGTTCCGGTAACGCGTCGGATCCTCGTCGCTGACCCGGATACTCAAGTCGTCCACCTGGCGACTCCGGGAAGCCGTGCCGGAGTGCGCAGCGGCCGTCTGGTGGTCACCAAAGCCGGTGAGCGACTAGGGCGTGTCCGATAAATGGTGTAGCCACGCAATAGCCGCGTTGAGTACGACTGCTGCGCGGTAGACGATGGCGAGTTTGTCGTAGCGGGTGGCCAGGGCCCGCCACTGCTTCAGGCGGCTGTAG